>CALFTM010000108.1 GCA_937916355.1 uncultured Bacteroidales bacterium | reverse complement strand
TATAGTCTCTTCGCCAGTTTTATTCAAGTAGATAGGCGACTCTATATCTTCTCCAATCTTAAAGAAGTCAAAATCCACATATCCGCCAGTGTTCTTAGTTCCAAAGTTGAACAATCCGTAACGGTATCCAACAAAGTGTGTCAGCTCATATTTCATTGAAAGCGTATTGCCAATAGCCTTCCATGTTATACCATCCAGACTATAATAGAAAGTAGCTTTATCTGCCTGATTATTGAAATTCATGTCAATACGGAACCAAACATCATCTTGTGACAACGACACAGACTCCACCTCCTTACCAGCATTGACCATCACAATCGATTTGCTGCCATTATTCATCTTCACACCTACATAACCATACAAATCCTGCAACGCGCACAAACCTGCGTAATCACCATCTTTCATGCCTTTTGTACTCATCTTTGTCCATCCTGAGCAAGCAGGTCCAAACGAACGCTGTGTCAATGTGTTTTGAGTGCTGACAAGGTCTGCATCTACTCTTCCGTTTGTCAGGCGCAACGCACCATCTTCAAACGCCCAATAATCATTCACCGGATTATGATTCCATTGCCATTCCAACGGCAGCTTTCCGCTTTCAAACTCATCCGAAGTAACAATACCATAACCTTTTTTCTGACTTGCGGCCAGTTGCAATGAAGATGGAACTTTTCCGTTATTGCCCAAAACTGGCCAATCATTGCTCCATGTCACAGGAACCAGATACGGGATACGACCTACAGAACCATTGTCACGGAAAAACATACCATACCAGTCGCCATCAGGAGTGTCAAACACACGTCCCTGAGCAACCCCATTATCCTGCAGAACCACCTTGCCTTCGAACGTTCCGTCAAGCGATTTAGAACGATAACAAAGAACAGAACGGCACTTGCCTGCTGGCCATGAAATCAAGAACACGTAGTAATAACCATCTTTCTTCATGATTTGAGCACCTTCACACTCGACATAGAAGTTGCTTCCTGCAATTGCAGCCGGAGATTTCAACAACACCCTTGAAGTTGCACCAGACTTAACCGACATCGCATCCGAAGACAGCTCGATGATATTGATATTTCCGCCGCCGTAAACCACATAAACCCTATCGTCATCATCAAACAGCAAAGATGGGTCGTGATAGAACGGCAAGGTTGCAGTTTGCCATTTGCCCGACTCAATATCAGTAGTTTTGTAGATATGAGTTTTTCCTGTTGTATAAGATGGTGTCAAAACATACCATGCTCCCTTATGATACTTTATACTGCTTGCCCAAGAACCTTTGCCATACGCATTTTTACCACCATTCATCGAACTTGCATCACCATTGTCCAGCGTCTGATAAGCATAATTGATAATCCTCCAGCGAGCCAGATCTTTTGAAGCCATGATTGGCACACCCGGACTCATGTGCATCGTTGTGCTGACCATATAATATGTATCATCAACACGGATAACAGAGACATCCGGAACATCAGCCCAAATCAACGGATTATTTACCGTATGAGCCTGTCCGTCAAAATCAGAAGGAATCAGTCCGCCCGAAATTTGAGTCAACGAGTAATAACCTCTCTCGCCAGCAAAATAGTCTGGGATAATTGCCTCATACGAACCAGAACTTGCAACACCCTCTTTTAATACCATCATTTCACCATCACTTCCTGTCCAATTCAAGTTGAATGTACCTTCCACTTCTTCAGAAGATTTCCAACTAACGTTGAATTTATTTCCGGCAAGAACCTCAGACGAAGCCACTGGTGATGTAAATTCAAACTCAACCTTCTTCGTCTTGCTTGTAAATACAATTTTATCGATATTACAATAAGAATTTTCTACCGCTAATTTAAGGATATGCTTTCCGGCGGTCAATGTTGATGTAGTTCCTGTAATCGTTGTGTAGATACCCCAATCTTCAGTATTAGGCACAACCACCTCGCCGGTAATGTCCTTATCATCACAATACAGACGGAACGAAGAGCCATCCAGTCCTGAAGCGACCGTAGCCACAAAGTTGAATTGGTCTGTATGCAACACATCCACAGTATATTCCAGCCACTCGCCAGCCATTGTCCAGCCAAGCACGTGCCCGTCGCCATTCACATCAATATCAACACCCTCGTCAGGACGAAACGCCTTTCCTTGATTCTCTGCCTCCTCGTCAGAATACGCGTAACCCTCGCCTCCCACATCATAACGTTCCACTTCAAACGTTCCCGGAAGCGTCTGGGCAACACCGTCATAAGGACCTTGAGGAACACGAACTTTCACATCCATTGCCGGAGTTTTATACTCTTTGCCATCATTGTCAATCATGATAGCATAGAAAGAGTATTGACCAGCCTCCAAATCTTTCACATCGCAGATGTACGGAGCTTTGTCCGAAGAGCCTATCTTCACGTCACCCTGATAAAAATCTATTTTCGCAATATTTGTTTCGGTAGATTTCGCCTCCAGAGAGAGTGCCGCAGGAGCCTCCAAGTCAGTTTCAGAAACCTCCAAAGTCACATCAGCCGTTTTAAACACCCAAGAATCAAACTCAAAGCTTCCGGAGAAAACAAAAAACAAATCGTGCACCCCCGAAATCTCCTTATCCAGCCTTGCAGAAACCTCTTTCAGTTCTCCGCCCGTATTAGGCACTTCCAGATAGCCGATTACCTCGCCATCCACCTTGTCCTTGCAAATCTTAATAGCGACACCACCGGCGGAAGAAGATACTTTAGCAGAAAAAGCACTTGCCCCAGATCCAAAATCCACACCCGAAAGTCCAATCCAGTCTCCTTTGTGAATATCATTCACAATCATGTTAGAACCACCATACTCAGTGTTTATTCCACCCATCCATGCCATAGTCTCTGCCTCTGTGCGTTCAAAAGGGTTCAGATACACCACTTGCTTAACACCCGCAATTGTGCCGGTAGCCTGAGAAATTGTACCGTTGGATGTGTTAACCGGAATATAATCAATATGACTGGAACGATAACCGCCGCTGATTCCCATAGAACTCTGAAGAACCATTGCATGATAGGTAATGTACCATTCTCCCTTAAACTCAAAAATAGCGTGGTGATTGTTTCCTGAACTGCCATTAAAGAATGTCCCCGGATTCTTAAACACCATGCCAGAATATTTATAATCTCCCAAAGGAGAATCACTCGTCATATAACAAATTTGCGCATTGCTCATAGGGTTTCCGGTACAATTCCAGTTAGAACAATAGCTATAAATATATTTTCCTGCGATTTTATTTGCACCGGCATCTTCAAACAAGTAAGGCGGATTGAGAGTTTTAGGAGTTCCCACAACACTTGTATAGTCAGAGCCCAGCTTCACGACACGAGCTGTTCCTGGGTCTGCAGCTTTGCCTTCTGGCACTCCGCCTCCGAAATAGAGGTAAGCCGTTCCGTCATCATCCATAAGCACCGCCGGGTCAAAAAGCCATGTCACATTACTGCAGTTTGGAGTGTTTCTTGAGATAAGCTCCTTTCCGATAGGGTCTGTCCATGGTCCGTAAGGAGTGTCACTTGTGACAACACCAATACCACTACCGTTATTAGCGAAATACAAGAAGAACTTATCTTTGCCGTTCACCTTTGCATGCATTGCAGACGGAGCCCATGAGCAAGTAGCCCACTTCGCCGCGCCGGCGCTGTTATTTCTACCTGCAATATCCATGCTTCCGTGGTCAGTCCAATTTACCAAATCTTTTGAGGAAATGCAGTTGATTTTATTAATCTTACCGTAAGAATTAGTTGTCAGTTTGCCGTTGCTGTCATACTCGTAAACATCGTTCGTCATATAGACAAAAACTTCGTCATTGTAAACCATCGCATAAGGGTCCGCACCGAAACGCTGCGTCATCATCGGATTGTGATC
>CALFTM010000107.1 GCA_937916355.1 uncultured Bacteroidales bacterium | reverse complement strand
TATGCTTAATCAAATCCGCCTCCTAACAGAAGCCCGCGACCGCTTGCTTCCCAAGTTAATGAGTGGAGAAATAGAAGTATAAATCGCAAAAACAACCAATATGTACACGCCGTCGTTTGAAATAACAACTGAAATCTTGCGCTTAGTTTCTGAAATATCAGAACTGTTAGGCGTTCTGACTGCGACTTTAGAAGATAATGTTCCATCGCCAATGTTACGCAAAGCTAATGACGATTATCAAAGCAAATCAGAACGAGTATTACAACGCAATTGCAATCTCTGATAAGCAGGACAAAAGCACTGAGTTTATTGCCTTTATGTTGCGCTGTCTGCATGATAGTCTCAAACAGTATCAAATGGAAAAAGTGGCGGATAAAGTAACGTATAAAGTAGCGGATAAAAAGCTGAATCCGACAGAAGAAAAAATTTTAAAACTAATTGATTCTAATCCATACATGACAATAAATGATATATGTGTCAATTTGAAGATGTCGGATAGTGGTGTAAGGAAGAATCTTGCAGCACTAAGAGCAAAGTGTGTCATCAAACGAATAGGAGCAAATAAAAATGGTCATTGGGAAATTATAAAATTATAAAATAAATAGTTATCTTTACCGAAGCTCGTGACCGTTTGCTTCCCAAACTGATGAGTGGAGAAATAGTGGTATAAACCAATTGGCAGTAATGAATATGAACGAAGAACAGAACTATATCAATTTCGACGAATACATAAAAGCCAGCGAGCCACACAAACGTGAGCGTGCTGAAGCTTGGCGTGTAGCCATTGGTTTACAAGCGGTTGATGAAAACAATGAATTGAAGAACCGATATATGCTGGTAAATCCACCAGAAGAATGGGGACAACCCACAACTACAGAACAAGTACCCCACAAGTGCCCCACAAGTACCCCACAAGTACAGGATAAGTACGGGACAAGTGCAGGACAAGTACAGGACAAGCTGAACACTGAAAACCCAAATATTCAGAAGTTAATTCTTGTGGTTGGTGAAAAGGAATTGTCTGTAAAGGAAATAATGGAAGGTCTTGGGTTTAAGGATAGAAAGAACGTTTTGAATCTCTATCTTAATCCAGCTACCCACGAAGGATATATCCGTCAGTTATATCCACAGTCGCCCCGTCATCCTCGTCAAAAGTATTTATTGACGGTAAAGGGATTGGCACTATTTAATGAACTAAAAACGAAGTAATTATGTCAAAAGACTACAGCGAAGACCAACTGATACAGAAGAGTGCAGCCGATTTGTTGGAAAACGAACTCGGTTGGACCAGTGTGATGGCATGGGATGCAGAGGTGCTTGGTGAAACCGGAACCTTGGGCAGAAAGGACTATCGAGAAGTGTTGCTTGTGCGTCATTTCTGCAAGGCACTGAAGAATCTGAATCCGTGGATGAAGGAGAAGCAGTTGGCCGAAGCGGTAGGGTGGATGAGAGAACGTATGAGCAGCCAGACGTTGATGCAAATCAACGAGGAGAAGTATCGGTACATCAAGGATGGCATACCCGTAACCCGCACCAAACCGAATGGCGAAACAGAAGAAGTGAAGGTCAAAGTGATAGACTTTGCTTCGCCCGGAAAGAATGAATTCTTATGTGTGAGAGAGCTTTGGGTATATGGCGCATTGTACCGCAGAAGAGCCGATATTGTAGGTTTTGTAAATGGTATTCCATTGCTCTTTATGGAACTGAAGAACCACGATGTGGAAGTCGTAGATGCGTTCAATAAGAACTATCGCGACTATTTAGACACCATACCGCAATTGTTCCACCATAATGCTTTTATCCTATTCAGCAACGGATTGGAAGCAAGGGTTGGTACTATCGATTCGAAATGGGAATTCTTCCACGAATGGAAACGACTGAACGAGACAGAAGCAGGAAGTATTGAACTCCCTACCATGTTGCGAGGTATATGTAAGAAAGAAAATTTCCTTGATTTGTTGGAGAACTTTATCCTTTACGACCACTCGGATGGGCGTACAGTTAAGATTATGGCCCGCAACCACCAGTATATGGGGGTGAATCAAGCGGTGGAGATGTACCGTAACCGTGAATATGTAAATGGTAAATTAGGGGTGTTCTGGCATACACAAGGTAGTGGCAAGAGTTACTCCATGTTGTTCTTGGCACAGAAGATTCGACGTAAGTTTGCCGGTTCGCCTACCATTGTAGTATTGACCGACCGAGAAGAGCTGAACAAGCAAATCAGCGATACGTTTGAGAACTGCGGTATGTTAGGCAATGTAAAGTCCTCGAAGTTCATCGCCCAAAGCGGAGAAGACTTGATAGCCAAGCTGAAAGGAAACCCTTCGTTCATCTTCTCGCTGATACAGAAGTTCAACAAACCTGATGCAGAACCCATCTATCCAGACCATGACATCGTGGTAATCAGTGACGAGGCGCATCGCACTCAGAACGGTATCTTTGCCGATAACTTGATGCACTTGTTGCCTACTGCTAATCGAATTGGATTTACGGGTACACCGTTGCTTTCCAATGACAATATTACTGCCCGAACATTTGGAGGCTATGTAAGTATTTATGATTTTAAGCGAGCTGTAGAAGATAAGGCAACAGTGCCCTTATATTATGAAAATCGAGGTGAAAGATTGCAAGATTTGCAGAACCCGGAAATTAACGAAGAAATAGCAACGGCTTTAGAACAAGCTGGAGATATGGATGCTTCGCAATTAGCCAAACTGGAACGGGAGTTTGCCAAGGAAGTGCATCTGCTTACGGCCAAGAAGCGTTTGCGTATCGTAGCCAAGGACTTTGTGCGCCATTATAGCGACCTATGGACTTCGGGCAAGGCCATGATGGTAAGTTACAACAAAGTGACTTGTGTACGGATGTATGAGTATGTACAGGAATATTGGCAGCAGGAAATTACTGCTTTGGAAAAGAAGATTTCCAAATCGACTTCTCAACAGGAAGTGCAGGAACTGAAGCGTAAATTGAAGTGGATGCAGGAAACGGAAATGGCGGTGGTGGTTTCGCAAGAACAGAACGAAATACAAACTTTCCAGAAATGGGGATTGGATATCACTCCACATCGCCTAAAGATGGAGAAACGGGAACTTGACAAGGAGTTTAAGGATAAGGACAACAAACTGAGGGTAGTGTTTGTTTGTGCTATGTGGCTTACAGGTTTTGATGTAAAGACACTGTCATGCTTGTACATTGACAAGCCCATGAAAGCACATACGTTGATGCAGACCATCGCTCGTGCCAACCGTGTAGCAGAAGGAAAGACCAATGGATTAATTATTGATTATATTGGAATCGTCAAGGCTCTTCGTCAAGCGTTGGCAGACTATACGGCCAATCCAGAAGGAGGCGAGGGCGGTAATGACCCTACCATAGACAAACAGGAACTGATCAAGCATGTACACGAGGCGATAGCGGCTGCTATTTCATTCTTGAAAGAACATGATTTTGAATTGCAGAATCTGATAGAAGCAGATAATTTCATGAAGTTGGATTTGCTGAAAAAAGCAGCAAATGCCATGTGTGAAACGGCAGAGACAAGAAAGACTTATTGCACCTACGCCACTACCTTGCTGAGACTGTGGAAATATTTAGACCGTGAAGACATTACGGCGGAAATGAAGCAACAAAAAGATGCCATCGAAGCGATTTACAAGGAGTTGCAGAAGAAGCGGAAACATGCGGACATTACCGATTTGAGTGTGGCTATCAATGAGATAGTAAATGAACATCTGCAAATTGATGATAGCGTTGCGGCAGAATCGGGTCTCTCTCGTCGGTTTGATATCAGTGGCATCAATTTCGATATACTAAGACGAGAGTTTGCCAAGAGTAAGGAGAAGAATTTAATTTTGAAAGACATCCAAGAGTTGTTGCAAGAGCGTATCGCACAAATGTTATCTCAGAATCCTGGGCGCATCAATTTCTACGAAAAGTATCAAGAAATTATCCGTGAATATAACCAAGAGCAAAATAGGGTAACCATCGAGCAAACCTTTGAGGAGTTGATGCAACTCTCGCAACAACTTACGGAAGAAGAAAAGCGTTATGTCCGTGAAGGCTTTGAAAATGATGAACAGCTTTCTTTGTATGATGTGTTGATGAAGGAAGATCTTTCTAAAGAGGATATTAAGAAGCTAAAAAAAGTGGCGATTGATTTGTTGGAATGCATCAAAGACTTGTTGGACACAATGAATCAACCGTTTGAAAAGAGGGAGACGACTTCTCAGATTATTGAAATCATCACGGAAAATCTTTGGAAGAATTTGCCGGACTCTTATTCTGATGAAAATATTTATCAATACAGAGATAAGGTTTTTCAGTATGTATACCAACGTTATGGAATGGCATAAAAAACAAAAGACTTCCTGAAAAAGGAAGCCGGTTGTTTTATTATTTTAGCAAGACACCCCAGCAATCGCTTCCGCACAGCGTTCGCCGTCTACTGCAGATGATGTGATGCCACCAGCGTAGCCTGCCCCTTCTCCACATGGGTAGAGCCCTTTAATGCGGATGTGTTGGAGGGTTTCAGGGTCGCGTGGAATGCGGATAGGGGAGGAGGTTCGAGACTCCACTCCGATGATGGTCGCATTGTTGGTGAGGAAGCCTTTCATCTTGTTGTCAAATAGTTTGAAGCCCTCTTGCATACGCCTGCAGATGAAGTCGGGCATCCATTCGTGGATGTTTGAAATCTTCAATCCCGGAAGGTAGGAGGTCGTCGGCATGAACTCTGTTTTTCTTCCTCTTACGAAATCCGCCAATTTCTGGGCTGGGGCGATGGCTTTTTCTCCTACTCCATTCTCGAATGATAGTCTTTCATAATCCTCTTGGAATTTTAGTCCGGCTAAGACACCATATTTTTTGTATTCAGAAAGTTCTCCTTCTGTGAAGTCTTCTGGTCTGATTTCCACAACAATGCCAGAATTGGCGAACTTAGAGTTTCGGTTGGCAGGAGACATTCCATTTACGACGATTTCTTTTTCACCCGTAGAGGCTGGAACGATAAATCCTCCGGGGCACATGCAGAAAGAGTAGACCCCTCTGTTTTCGACTTGTGCCACAAGATTGTAGGCGGCGGCAGGAAGGTAGTCGCCACGTCCCTCTTTGTTGTGGTATTGTATTTGGTCGATCAGATGTTGCGGATGCTCAACCCTGACACCCATGGCGAAACCTTTGCTCTCTAATTCGATGCCTTGGTCGTGTAACATTTTGTAGATGTCTCTTGCGGAGTGTCCGGTTGCTAAGATCAGTTCGGAAGCCTCGAATGTCCGTCCGTCAGAACATTCCACGCCTTTTATGGTGTCATCTTCAATCAAAAGGCGAGTCATTTTCGTTTCAAAATGAATCTCTCCCCCATGAGAAAGGATGGTTTCACGGATGTTTTTGATGACGGTTGGTAGTTTGTCGGTTCCAATGTGTGGGTGTGCCTCGTAGAGGATGGAGTCTTGCGCACCATGCTCATGAAGATGTAGCAAAACCCGACTGCAGTCACCTTTCTTTTTGGAGCGAGTGAATAGTTTCCCGTCAGAGAAAGTTCCTGCACCCCCTTCACCGAAACAATAATTTGATTCTGGGTTCAACCCCTCTCTTCTGTTGAGGAGGGCGATGTCTTTTTTTCTTTCACTCACCTCTTTCCCTCTCTCAATGATGATCGGCTTTCTTCCCAGTTCGATCAACCGCAATGCCGCAAATAATCCGGCAGGCCCCGCGCCAATGATGACAACCGGTTTTTCGCTGCTCACATTTTTGTATTCAAAAGGGTATTTCACCACCTCAGGGATAGTTCCATCGGTGTAGACATTTAGAGTGAGATTGACTTTTATGTCGTTCTTCTTTCTTGCGTCGATTGATTTTTTTACTATTTGAATCGTGTCGATTCTCGACGGTTTCACTCCGATTTTTGTACATAACACTCCTTTCAGTTCCTTTAAGACGGAAGCCTGCTTAGGAGTTACCACCAATTGAATGTTTTTGTGAGCAGCCATTATGTTGAAGGTTCTTTTAAGCGTTTAAAATAGAATATTTGTTGAGGAATTCTTGGAAAGCATCCTTGTAAGACTCTGAAATCGGAATGTACTCTTTCCCGAAGACGATTCGGTTGCGCTCGATCACTTTAATTTTTCTCGGTTGTACGATGAAAGAGCGGTGCACACGTATGAAGCGGTCGGCAGGAAGAACGTTTTCCAGCGACTTCATGCTGAGAAGAGACAATATTGGATAGGTTTCGTCCTCCACATAAAACTTCACATAATCTTTCAGACCTTCAATATAGGTGATTTTATCCAAATCAATTTGCACAAGTTTGTAATCCGATTTTACGAAAATGCTTTGCTTTTTAGTCTCATTTGATGTAACCAGAGAGATTCCCTCATTTTCGGAAACTGTTTCTCCCATGCTTGGTGCTGTTTGGCTGTTGTCTACCATTTCGTACCATTCCAACGCTTTTTGTGCCGCCTGAAGGAAGTCGGGGTATGCAATGGGTTTCAAAAGGTAGTCCATGGCGTTCACCTTATATCCGTCCAACGCATATTGTTGAAACGCAGTTGTGAAGATTATTTTGGTTTTGTTCTGAATGATTTTAGAAAATTCCAAGCCGTTCACTTCTGGCATTTGGATGTCCAAAAAAATCAGTTGTGGAGGATCTTTGCTTATATCTTGCATTGCATCCAACGCACTTTCATACTTTCCCACCAATTTCAGGAATGGGGTCTTATTCACATAACTTTCGATCAAGCCTAAAGCCAATGGCTCATCATCGATGATGGCGCAGGTTATAATTTTAGATTCAGACATGACTTTGACAATTTATGGTTAATAATGATTTATAGACATTTTCTTCTACTCCGTAAGAGAGCGTGTGACAATCGGGATAGATGAGCTCCAACCTTCTTTTCAGGTTCTCCATTCCGATTCCCGAACCGCTCTTGTCGTGTTCTTCACTTTTCGGGAAGTAGCTATTTTCCAATCTACATTCTATTGTAGTAGGAGAAGTGGTGACGATGGAGAAATTGATGAAGGATTTCCCTTGTGTCGACACACCATGCTTGAAGGCATTTTCGATGAAGGTGATGAAGAGCAGAGGTGCGATATTGATGTTGGGATTTTGGGAGATGTCCGTGTGGATTTTCACCTCCACTTTATTGGACAGTCTCAGCTTCATGAGTTTCACATAATTTTCAATGAAGTTGATCTCTTTGTTGATTGGAAGTTCTTTCGCTTCCGACTCATAAAGGACGTAGCGCAGCATCTTGCTGAGGTCCATGACCGCCTCTTGTGACTTCTCTTGACTGATGGCGATTAGTGCGTAGATGTTGTTGAGGGTGTTGAACAAAAAGTGAGGGTTGAGCTGACTTTTTAGATTTTTCAACTCAGCCTCGGTACGGGCTCTTTGCTCTTCTTTTCTTTTTTCCTCCGATATGTAGAGGTTCTCCACAGAGTGGAGTGCGACAGATACGCCAATGATACAGACACAGGTGAAGACATTGTAGAATAAATATCGAGGAGTCATATCCTTACGTTTTTCGCATTTCTTCAGAATGATAGCCTCTTTTTTCTTTGGGTCTAATTTAATGTTGTAGCCCATTGCCCCCTGTTCTTCTAAGACACGTTCCATTTTATTGGCTTCCAGAGAGTATTGGGTCATGTCCCTGACAAAAAGGTTCATGCAACAGCATAAAACTATGGCGCAAAGATTGATGATGCCAAAGTATTTCATTCCACTCTTGGTCAGGTATTTTTTCACCACGAAAAAGTGGTTCAAATAAAAAATGAATATCAAGCCGATTGTCGATGTGATATGTCTTAAGAGCATGATTTCATCCATCTCCATTTTTCCACGAAGGAATATTAGGGGTGAGAACATATACATCGCCCAGAATATGAGATGTAGAATCGGTATGTATTTGAATTTTTTTGTCATGGTTGAAAAATTTTTTTCGTTAGTAATTTTGCGTTTGAAATTTTTGCGAAAGTAAAAATTATTCTCCGTTCCGTATAATTAAATCGACAAACACGGGTAAATGGTCGCTGAATCCGTAAGCGAAGAATGTTCCTAAGAATGAACGCTTCGGAGAAGGACCTGTTGCACTCTCTTTTAGAAGAAATGATTCTTTGCAGATATTCATCATTTCCGGACTTGTGTAGGTTGACTCCCCGGGGTGGAGCAGCGCACCTGATACAATCAGTTGGTCTAACATTCCCCATTTGCCGCCAAACTTATGGCTTCCCTCTTCGCCCATTTCATGGATGGGGTAGCAAAGGTTGTACAACTGGTCAAAGATAACATTTTTATTTGAATTTTTCAACGGTTCGTCAGCACACAAGCCTTGAAGCAAACTTTCATCGTCAGGGTAGTCGTTGAAGTCCCCCATGATGATGATTTTTGTTTTTTCATTTAATGTAAAGAGGGAGTCGGTTTTTTCACGGAGTATCTCAGCGGCGGTGATTCGTTTCCATTTTGACTCCAATTCTCCTCCGTAGCGTGAAGGCCAATGGTTGACGAAGACGTGCAGTGTGTCTCCGTTGATGAGTTTGCCCGATGCGTACAAAATGTCTCTGGTCGGTTTTTCTCCCTCGATTTTCACATGGATGAATTCTTTGGAGAGCAACGTGAATTGGTTAGGCAGGTAGGCTAATGCAACATCTACGCCTCTACGGTCGGGAGAATCTTTGTGAACGAAATGGTAGTGGCACTCTTTCAATTGGGTGTGGTAGAGAAGGTCTTTCACCACTCTGGCGTTTTCTACTTCACAAAGACCTATCAGTGCGGGTGTGTGCCATTCACCAGCGGCTGTGATTGCCCTCGAAAGGTTGTTGAGTTTTCTCCAATACTTCTTTTTGTCCCATTGATGTTCTCCTTCGGGGGTGAACGAGCCATCATCTGAAACAGAATCCTTTTCGTAGTCAAAAAGATTCTCCAAGTTGTAGCTGACGACCCTTAAAATATCATCTGCGCTCAGGCTTTGCGCACAGATCAATGTCGTCATAATCAGCAGGTAGATTTTAATTTTCATTTTGTATGTTTATAAAATTGGTTTTAAATAGAAATTTATTAGGGATTTTCCTCTTCCTCTTCCTCTTCCTCTTCCTCTACAATCGTTTGTACCCATTGGTAAGCACCGATGTCTGGCAGAGAGTCGTTCTCCCTTGTTTGCCCATCTTTGTCGGTTAGGCATTCCGGGTAGAGCGCAAGAACCGCTTTGTCTCCTTTGAATTTTGCGGCAGAAAGTGAGTCGATGTGAAAATCATATTTTCTTTCGGTGGTGTTGACCTCTTTGAAATGAGGAGACTCATTCCATAATGGTTGGTTGAAATATTTTTCATATAAGACCTCCTCTTGATATCCGTCATACTTGATGAGGCAGTGGTTGAAATGGAAGTTATAACTGTCGGTCAACTCTTCATATTCAAAATATAGCTCGTTTTTTATCGGGCCATAGATCAGACAGTTGTTGAAATGGGCGAGGAGGGGAGAAAGTTGTGAGCCATCGGAATAGAGTTCCTTGTCTGCTAAAACCACCGCAAAAGCATACTGTCCAGCACCCCTTGTGTAGTCTGCCATGGTGCAATGATTGAATAAGTAGTCACCACCTTCCAGCACTACACAACCATTCCCAGCACAGGTGAACAATGAATTGTAGGCGTAGACATTGGCGTTATATGCCCTTAGCGCACTTTGATTTACGTTGTGTATTTGCGAGTTGCCAATGATTAGACGAGGAGTCTCCGGGTCGATGGTTGCAGAGTCGATTCTGATTCCGAAGTTCCCATTCCTGATGTTGGTGTGCATTATCCTATTGCCATAACTACTTTTTGTTATGTGTATTCCTCCCCATTGGTTGTCCAGTTGGTCGTAAGAGGTTGTTGAGGTGATGTTGTCGTTTCTGTCCCCTCTGAAAATGATCGGACTCCCCAACTCTCCATTGCAAAGGATTGTTCCATTTACAATGATGTTGGCGTTGTCATGAAGGAATATTTTCACCCCAGCCTCAATTGTCAAGGTCGCTCCTTCCGCAATGACGAGGTTGTCATAGATGAGGAAAGGTTTGTTTGCGCTCCAGACGGTGTCCGAAAGGATGGAGTCTTGAGGTAGGCGTACAACATCCTGCCCATACGCAGAAAGGATCACACGGTCTTGGTTCCCGTTGTAGGAGAAAGATATGAAATCTTCGAGGAGAAGAGGTTTTTCCTTTCCTCCATCCGGAATGAGTAGTTGGACAAAAAGATGTAGGCTGTCGCCTGCTTCGATTTCAATGTTTTGGAAAGTTGTCCCGCTCCTTCCGTTGACGTTGATTTGAAAGCATTCTGAAATATTTTGCAAGGCACACTCCTCTATGCGGATGTGTTCATCGGTTGGGTTATATACCATGATTCTACGAGTAGGTGTGAGAACATCAGAAAAGACAGTGTCGAACTTCACTGTGTCGGCAGAGTAACAGAGTCTCTTGGAACCATCCGTTGTGAAATCCTCTTTACAACAAGGGAGTGTACACAAACAAAGCAGTAAGTATGTAACTACCCAACACCTTTGTTTCAGGTGGGGAAGGAGTATGATTTTTTGCAAATTTTCCATTGTTTTCCGCCTATATTTTCATGTGGCGCAAATATAGTAAAATAATGTGATGTTTACAATATTGGAGAAGGAGTAAGTTTGCGTGTATGACTTTCTCATTTTCTTTTTTGACGGATACTCTCTGCCTTGTTGAGTTTTGCGTGCTTTTATTGTTTTCGTGGCAGATTTTAGGTCGGTGAAAAAAAAACGGGTATTTTTGCGAAGTTTTAGATTCGAGGTGGTTTCTATAAATTCATTTCGAGGAATTTTTAAATTTATTTCGAGTAAATAGCAGAGCTTAAATATAAACAAAGAAATTCGCTATATAATTATGTTATGAAGATTGCGATGTATCAGATGGAGATTGTATGGGGTGATATCCCTGCGAATCTTCAAAAAGTAAAGAGTTGGTTGGAGGTCCATTCCAATGAAGCTGATTTGCTGGTTTTGCCAGAAATGTTCGCAACGGGCTTTTGTGTAGAGTCGCCAGAATTGTCAGAAGACGAGAATGGGCAGATATTGAGACAGTTGCGAATCTGGAGTGAAACATATCACATTGCCATCATTGGTAGTATGATGTGGAGAGGAGACGGAGATGCCAAAAGTCTCAATCGGGCTTTTTTTATCAAACCATCAGACTCTCCCGTCTTTTATGACAAACGACACCTGTTTAGGATGGGAAGTGAGGGTGTTTATTTTTCCCAAGGAGACAAAAGAGTGGTTGTGGAGTATATGGGGCTTCGTTTTTTATTGCAAATATGTTATGATTTAAGATTCCCAGTCTTTTCCCGTTGTCGTGAAAATGATTACGACGTGGCGGTTTATGTCGCATGCTGGCCTAAAGCTCGTGTTGAAGCATGGAAAATATTGTTGCCGGCGAGGGCTGTGGAAAATCTCTCCTATGTCTGTGGCGTTAATGCAGTAGGGTTGGACAATGGAGATCGCCAGCAAGGAGGTAATTCCATGTTGGTTGACATGAAAGGGGCGAGTTTAGCTCATTTGGACGAGTTGGAAGACTTTGCCATTGTTGAGATAGAAAAAGAGAAAATAGAGAAGTTTCGTCATAAATTTCCTGCGTGGAAGGATGCCGATCTCTATTTTTTATCAGAAACAGAGTGAAAATCCTTAAAAAATGTAAACTTTGAAAAATATTTTGTCAAAAATTCGGTTTGTGAGGTTGAATTTTATACTTTTGCAAAAGCAAACAAAACAGGTAGATTTTTTCATAGTTAAGGTTTAGGTTAATGAATAAGGGAAGTTGGGAAACTTCCCTTGTTTTTTTGTTATTGTCTAAATTTTGTCTACATTTGTTTTTGAAGAGGTTTCCGTAAACGTAAAATACGCAACAAAATGAAGAAACTTAGATGGCTGTGCATTTTTATTCCTTTGTTATTTGCGTGTGTATCAAAAAATGATGAGGGGACGGGTCGTTCGGATTTGGAAAAAATTCTGAACGAGGATACTCTTCGTGTGGTGACACTTTCTCGCTCCACCACCTATTTTAACTTTAAAGGGAAGGAGATGGGGTATGAGTATGAGTTGGCAGCTCGTTTGGCGAAATCTTTAAATGTGGGACTAAAAGTTTATGTTGCTCGTGAGGTTTCGCAGATGATGGATATGCTCTATGAGGGGAAGGTTGATATTGTCGCCTATCCGGTAACGATCACCAATGAGATGCGTAATAAGGTTTTGTTTGTAGACCATACCTATCTCACAAAGCAGGTGCTGGTTCAGCGGGTAGATAAAAAGAAGAAGACAGAGGTGAAAGAGGCGATCGACTTGTCAGGGAAAGAGGTTTATGTGGTTGAAAATTCCAAATATCATAAACACCTACTTCAGGTGGATAATGAAATCGGGGGTGGCATACAGGTTCAGACAGTCTCTTTTGAAGAAGATGAGGAGACCTTGATAAAAAAAGTGTCTACAGGAGAAATCCTCTATACAGTTGCGGATGATAACATCGCCTCACTGAATAAAACCTATTACAATAATATCGACATCAGTGTCGAATTGAGTCATTCTCAACGTTCTGCTTGGGTTGTGCGAAAAAAGTCGACAGACCTTTGTGATACGATTAACAAATGGTTTGAAAAGATAGATGGTGATTTCACTTGCCAATACCTTCATCATAAATATTTTGAAAAACAAAAACAGTATTCAGGAAAGAATCCGAAATATATCAGCAGTTCCAAAATCTCCAATTTTGATCCTTTGTTTAAAAAATATTCAGAGACTTTAGATTGGGATTGGAAATTATTAGCATCTGTGGCTTATCAGGAGTCCCGCTTCAATCCGTCAGCAAAGTCTTGGGCAGGGGCGTTGGGACTCATGCAGATGATGCCCGCCACCGCCAAGCGGTTTGGAGTCGATAGCACTGCGCTCTTGATGAAACCAGAACAAAATGTCAGGGCTGCCACAAAGTATCTGAAGAGAGTCGACAAGATTTTCAACTACATAGAAGATAAAGATGAACGCATCATGTTTGTTTTGGCAAGTTATAATGCAGGGGTGGGGCATGTGAGAGATGCGATGGCACTTGCGGAAAAATATGGGAAAAATCCATCCAAATGGGGAGATGTGAGTACATTTGTATTGATGAAGTCCAAACCTGAGTTCTTCAATGACCCGATTGTTAGACATGGTTATTTGCGGGGCGAGGAGACAGAAAAGTTTGTGCGAGAAATCATGGTTCGCTATAAAGAGTATAATGATGTGATACTTGATTGATATTTTATCGGGAAACCTGAATTTTTTTCATTAACTTTGCAAATTGGGTAAAGTTTAAGGGATGAATGATTTAATATTTTATAGTATAGCGAGTGGAAGTAGTGGCAATTGCTATTTCTTTGGCAACCGACAATACGGTTTCCTCATTGATGCAGGCATAAATGCGAAGCATATTTTGAAGCATCTGAGGAGTGTGGATATTGATATTCCACAGGTCCGTGCGTTGTTTGTCACGCATATCCATAAAGACCATACGCAAGCTATGAGCGTGGTGGGGAATCGATGGAATGTGCCGGTCTATTCTACAAAGAAGACATTCCTTGAAATTGAACGTGCAGACTACATTCGTAGAAAAGTGAACCGAACCAACTGTTATTTTCTGGAACATGGAGAGAGGATGCAGTTGGGGGATTTTTTCATCACGTCTTTTTTTGTCCCTCATGATGTGGAGGATAATTCTGGGTTTATTATCGAATATAAAGGTATTTGTGTAGTTTTAGCTACGGATATTGGGCATGTAACACAAGGGCTGATTGATGTGGTGAGACAAGCCGACTATCTTATCATTGAGTCTAACCATGATCGTGAAATGTTGCGGAATGGTCGTTATCCATTGGCTTTGAAACAAAGGATTATCGGGAATGATGGGCATCTCAGTAATGATGAGACGGCGGAATTGGTGGCGAATCATGCGAAGGATGGTTTGAAAGGCCTCTTTTTATGCCATTTGAGTGAAGAAAATAATAGTCCGGTGCTTGCGGTCGAAACAATGCGTAAAATGATTGAAGAGGTGAAAGGTGCGGATTCTCGATGGAGTTCTTTGCCTGTAATCGCTTTAGAACGGAAAGTTCCGCAGGTGTACCTCTTAAAATAAATTTGGTAGTGTATTATGTTTACGTTGCTTAAAAAAGAGTTTTGTAATTTTTTTTCCTCTCCGATGGGTTATATAGTCGTCGGTGTCTTTTTGTTATTTACTGGTTTGTTCCTTTGGATTTTTCCCGGTGAGTTTAATGTGCTGGAGGCCGGATATGCCAATATTGACGGACTTTTCTATTTTGCGCCGTGGCTCTACCTCTTTTTGGTTCCTGCTGTCACGATGAGGTTGTTTGCGGAAGAGCGAAAAACCGGTACGATCGAGTTGCTGTTTACTCATCCGATTTCTAAATCGAGCATTGTTCTGTCGAAATATTTTGCAGGTGTCTTACTTGTATTGTTCTCCCTGATTCCGACACTCATCTATTTTGTCTCCGTATGGTTGATGGGTGCTCCAATGGGAAATATTGATGTGGGTGGCACTTGGGGTTCATATATTGGTCTTTTTTTCCTTGCTGCGGTCTATGTGGCAATAGGGCTTTTTGCCTCTTCTTTGACGGATAACCAGATTAATTCTTTTATCATCGCAGCTTTCCTTTGTTTTTTCTTCTATGGTGGTTTTGATGTTATATCAGCTCTTGCACCTAATGGTGCGATGGAGAATTTCATTTCGTCACTTGGCATCATGACACACTATGATTCCATGAGTAGGGGTGTGATTGATAGTAGGGATGTGGTCTATTTCTTGATTGTTTCCGCACTTTTCTTGTTTTTTACAAAGGTGGTGATTGAAAAAAAATCGTAATGGTACTTTATGAGAATCCTTTTCCATTTAGAGTGTGATGACTTCCTATTGGCTTTGGCTCATTTTGAAGAGCCAGAGGAGGAGTTGTGGAGTCATTTTTCGGAACTTCGAGATGCTTATGAAACTTACCTTTCACAATATCATTTGCCCAAAAGAAGGTTTGAGTTTTTGCGGACGAGGCTTTTATTGAAAGAGTTGATGAAAAAGGAAGTGTGGGTCTCATATACGGAAGAGGGTAAACCCTATATCGCAGAAGAGCCATTTTCTTTGAGTATTTCCCATGCTGGTGATTATGTTGCAGTGATGCTTGGTAAGGCAGAACCTGTCGGGGTGGATGTGGAATTAAAAAGGGAGAAACTTTTTCGTATTCAACACAAGTTTTTGGGAAAAGAAGAATCAGAACGCGTAGATGACCTTGTGGATAAAGAGATGCGTTTGCGCTTATTATTGTTGCTCTGGTGCGCAAAGGAGGCGATTTTTAAAAGAAATGAAAAATCTTTGCCCGAGTTTTCTGAAGATATAATGATTCTACCTTTTGATTTTCAAAAAGACGAAGGAATAGTTCAAGCGGTAGCAGAACCCAACGATAGTAAAATCCCGATAACTCTAAGATACAAGATGTTTGGGGATTTAGCACTTGTCTATACTATTGATTGAGAAATCATCTTGACCTAATTTGCGGAATTTGCCTTTATAGTCAAACTATCTTTTTTCATCCTAATCATATATTGTTGGATGATGGCTTTCAACTTTTGTTCCATTTCAGGTTTTTCTTCCAAATCTTTTAAATTGTTCTGTTGAGAGGAGTCTTTGAGTGCGTATAGAGCGGCGGTTTTTTCTCCGTCGAATTGCAGGTTGTAACCATTTTGGATGAATTGGTATATCCCCCCATTGTAAGTAATGGCGAAAGTCTCCTCTTGAGGTGTAGAGAAGAGGTCCTGCCCAAATGCCAGAAACGGTTCATCATAGTGTAGTGCAGCCAAGATGGTCGGCATGATGTCGATCTGTTGCGCAATCTTATCAGAGATGCCTTTTTGTACAATTTCACCACTTGGGTCGAAAAAGATAACCGGCACGCAGAAAGAGCCAACATCAGTAGTGTAGAACGTGTGGTTTGTCATGTTGGTGTGGTCTCCTGTGATGACAAAAAGGGTATTGTCATACCATTTTGATTCTTTTATTGTCTCGAAGAATTTACGGAAAGCATTATCGGTGTACCTCATTGGCTGATGGATTGCCAAATCGCCTTTGGGTAATTTTTTTTCATACTCTTTAGGGACAACAAAAGGGTGGTGAGAACTTGCCGTAAATATGCTTGTTACGAATGGTTCTGGAAATTCATTCATCTTCTCTGCATAGTATTGCAAAAACGGTTCGTCCCAGATTGCCCATGTGCCGTCAAAATCACCTTCCCCTTTCTCATTCTCGTATTCAGTCATGCCATAATACTCTTTAAACCCGATTTTTTTAGCGAATGCCCCAAAACCCATAGAGCCATTAGGTGCGCCATGGAAGAAGGCAGAGTGGTAGCCTTTGGAATTTAGTGCGGCGGCAATCCCATCCACTTTGTTCAGAGAGTAGTTGGAGACGATGAACGGTTCGATGATATGAGGAATACTTGATAAGATGGAAGGCATTGCGTCGATACTTTTCCTTCCGTTGCTGAAAGTGTATTGAAAAGTAAGACAATTTTGTATTAGAGAATCGAGGAAGGGAGTGTAACTCTCATAGTTTTTTCCGAAAGAATTGTTGAGGCTTCCGACGTATTCCCTTCCTAAACTCTCCCAAATGATGATGACGACATTCTTTTTAATGAAAGGAAGAGTGTCGTTAGGTTGATGGATTGGGGAGAAGAAGGAGTCCAATTCCTCATTTTTGAAAAACTGAGGAGTTGGGTAGGCTTTTTTGTTGATTGTCCGGATTACTGAAAAAGGTGTATTTAACACCAAGGCGGTCTCCGATTGTTTGGTGGTGTATTGGTTTGCATTGCTGAGGGTGATAGGTCTGACATACGAGCCGAACCCTCCTCTGATACCACAGATGGTAAGGTATATTGCAATTACAAACAATATGGTTTTGGCAATGTAATAGGTGGGGAGTTTTCCCTTGCGCAGTGGTTGAGGCGTGCGATAGCCAAAGTAGAGCATGGCGATTAGGATGGTTGCCGCTAATAGCAGGTACCAATGATTTACCAGCTCATGTCCTATGACTGAACCTAAATTTCCTTCTGCAGAAAATTCTTGAAAAATGCTTCCGGTCGTGCGTCTGCCTGTGAATTGGAAATAGACAGCATCTGCAAGATTCATCAGAACTCCGACACCATTAGAAACAACAAATATTATACGCCCTATGCGGTATGTGTGTTCCCCTTTCAAATGACATGGGATGGTGAACAGTAATATCAAAAGACTATTAAGGTAGAGCATGGCGGTGAGGTCGAATTGGACGCCACCTCGTAAAATGTTTTGCCATTGTGCAGAACTGATGTCAGAATATAGGGAGTGGTTTTCAGCATAAAAGAGAAATCGGCAAATCATGAAGACTACCATCGCCAATACAAGGTTGAGGATTAATGCGAAAGTTTCCTTAGAGAGCCAATTTTTTATTTTCGAGATCATAGCTACTAACAATTAGGTTGTTTGGAGAAGCTCCGAATTGTATGAATATTTTATGCGTAGTCGTTAAGAGGACCTATTGATACTTTATTTAAGCAGGAAATCAAGAACCTCATCAAGGCTACTGCTAACATTTTTTCATTGCAAAATTAGCGAAATTTTTTAGAAATTTAAAAGGAAAAATCTTAGAAAGACCATCGGTTCTGCCGATTGGGAGGGTTTATTAAAAAAACACTATCTTTGCAAAAAATTAAAGAGCATGAAGAAGCGATTCAACACCACCGGCAGCTGCAACCCTGCCCAGCACTACATGGTTGACACGAGCAGGAAGCTCGCGCAGATAGAGGAGTACATCGAAGAGG
>CALFTM010000106.1 GCA_937916355.1 uncultured Bacteroidales bacterium | reverse complement strand
TTATGAAACCATTCTACCGCCTTTACATAATTCCGACAGACTGCTTTTCCTTCATAATAACAGATTCCTAAGCGATATTGAGCATCAGCATTCCTTCGTTCAGCTGATTTATGAAACCATTCGACCGCCCTTACATAACTCTGACAGACACCTTTTCCTTCATAATAACAGATCCCTAAGAAACATTGAGCATCAGCATTCCCTGACCTATGAAACCATTTGACCGCCTCATAATAATCCTGATTGACTCCTTTTCCAAAATAATAACATTTCCCCAAATGACATTGAGCTTCGGAATCCCCCCGTTCTGCAAGTTCACGAAAACATTCAACTGCAAGATCATACAATTCGTTATCATAATATTCTAATGCTTTTTTTTTATTTCTATATATATAATTTCTTTTATTGACACTATCCTTGTCCCAGTAACCTGAGCCATCCACTCCACTCTCAGCCTGTTTTAGTTCTCCTTTTTTTCTGAACCAAAAAGATTTATTTTTTTCACTCATAATATCATCGAATTTATTTCTAAAAGGTTCTATATTTTATTGCATTAGAAAAGACCAAACCCCGTTATAACCAATCTAATGCTTTTTTTAGTTCTCATTAGAAAGTATGTCTAAAATACAATCAACAACCTCTCCTACCGTATCAATATCATCTTCCGATATCGTAACATCAAACTCTTCTTCCAACGCCTCGATAAGATCTGAAAGACATTTGCCTTTGAATATATCATCACTCAAATCAGTTTCTGCAGAAAGATCATCTTCGTCCACATCAAACAAATTGACGATAACCTCCTTGACGCTCTCCTCTATTTCTGACTTCCGCTCTTCTTCCTCATTTTCATAAACACAATCTACAATTTCCTCGATAGTGTCAATATAATCATTTTCCGACAAGGTAATATCAAACTCTTCTTCCAACGCCGAGGCAAGTTTGCCTTTCAACAAGTCCTCCGCCAAATCTGCATCGAGTGTAACTTCATCTTCGTCCACATCAAATTTATCAACAATGACTCTTTTTGCCCTATCTTCAATATCATTCCGACTTCCTTCTGTCGACTCATCTTCATTGTTTTCTCTTGACTCCTCAATCTCCAAAACTTCCTCAATCTCCTTTAATCTATTTTTAGCTCTTTCACATCCTTGTTCTGCAGCCAAACGATACCATTCTACTCCTTTTTCATAATCCTGCTCAACTCCCTCTCCAAAGAAATAACATTCCCCTAAAAAAGCCTGCGCATCATCTATTCCCTGTTCTGCCGATTTACGAAACCACTCTACCGCCTTTGCATAATCTTGATCAACACCTTTACCCTCATAATAGAAAAAACCTAACCGACATTGAGCTTCCGCATCTCCCTGCTCTGCAGATTTACGAAACCATTCTACCGACTTCACATAATTTTGAACGACTCCCAATCCATCATAATAACATAACCCTAAAAAAGACTGAGCAAGTGGATATCCTTGCTTTGCAGAACTCAAATACCATTCTACTGCACTTGCATAATCTTGATCAACACCTTTACCCTCATGGTAACAAAATCCTAATGCCCACTGGGCATGTGGATGTCCTTGATTTGCAGACTTGAGATAATATTCTACTCCTTTTTTATAATCCTGCACAACTCCTTCTCCATCACTATAACATTTTCCCAAATAACATTGGGCTTCAGAATCTCCTTGTTCCGCAAGTTCACTAAAAAGTTCAACCGCAAGATCATACACTCCGTTAGCATAATATTCTATCGCTTTTTGCAATTTTTCTTTAGAATCCGAACTATCGACTCTACTCTCAACCTGTTTTGCTTCTCCTTTTTTTCTGAACCATGAAGACATTTTTATTTTATCCATACCTTTCTGAATTTACGTTTAACAATCATTGTAATTTATCATAAATTTCAAATTGAGTTTCTTTTGCTGTGTTCACAGCAATTTGGTAACGTTTAACAAACTCCCTTTTGTAATTTTCAAAAGCTGACTTGTCTCCGTTACGACTCAGCGCATTTAATGCCGTAAGTTCATCCATCACCTTAAACCTAAGCACAGAATTTGACATCTGCGAATCTAACAATTCTGTCTGTTTTGCCTCTTCAAACCCTGCAGACCTTATATCTGCGTTTATCTTCTGGCGCTGCTGCTCAATAAATTCACTCCACATTTCTGAATTTTTTCGATGAACACGTTCCACCTCCTTATAGAGTTTATTAGCAAAATCAGCATCTACAGTTTTTTTCTGAACATTAATCGTCTGAGCGCTCTTTTTCTCGCTTGAGCCAAACAAAAAGCCTAAGCAACCTCTATTGTTTGCAAGCTCGTCATAGTTTGAACTTGCGTCACCATTCCCATCACCTGACATTTCTACAGAATTGACAGCTGCTATTGCAGCAGCCACCAACTCTTCAGATTTTTCGGACAATGTTTTTTTATATAATTCTACCTGTATCATAATTTCCCTTTAAAATTTCTAAGAGCTTGAAGAGCAACCTCCACCGACTTCACATTTTGTTCTTTATCTCTCAATTCAGCTTCTAATTCATCTAAGAATCGTTGACTATTCGCCTTCATGGTATCAATAAATTCTTGTTTATTGCCCACAACAACATTTATCACTTTTTGACAAATAGAGTCCAACTCATCCTCCACTTCAGAATTAAATCCGCTCACCAAATTCGAGGCGATACTTCTTGCTTCACTTCGACGCTCATTAGCTAATGATCGTACATAACTACGACCTTCTGCATCTTCTCCGGCAAATTCTTGTTGTACATACTGCAATCTTTCGACACCAGACAACGCATTTAAACATTCATCTTTAAAACCATCTAACAACTCCCTTTCATTTAAGATGGCTTCCGCACTCATCTTATCAATCACATCATACATAATATTGCGCAAAACATCGGCATCGAATTGTCCAGAAGTATCATTTTGTTCCTCTTGGGTTATCCGATTTCCAATCTCGGTCTGAAGGAAATTTTTCAAATCTTCTACTTTATATTTCCACGTTTTGCTCAACTCTTTTACCGCTAATGTTGAACCCTTGTCTAAACTGTCAACAAGCTTATGAATATCAACAACATCATAAGTAACATCAAAAGTTTTATTACGTCCCCAAAAAGTACTCGTTCTTACAAAAGTATCAGTTTCCGAAAAAACAGGGATACTTGGAACAGAAAAGCGTGCAGAGTTTTGACACTCTTTTTTTGCGGCATCTGCTTTAGACTTTATTCTTTCAGACACAGAAGAAATACCCTTCTCGATTGATTTTATAGCCTTTTCGGTCGACTGTTTTTTTACCTCAATGTCTTTTATATTCGTCGATTTTAGCACCTCCAATTTGTCAGACAATGATTTTATCTGCTGATCAACAATCTTACTAAGTTCTCCACTCGCAAGCGCAAAATAGGCATCGATCTTCTCTCCGATAATCTTATCCTTATTTCGCATAAAAATTTCATCCAAATACTTTTCCCTTATGGTATCCATATTCGAAAGCGCAAAAAAAGTCTCCTTTATTTCCTCTGGAGAGGAAAAGAAATCAGGATAGTAGACCTTCATTCGTTCTACAACATGACGTTCTATCTCATCCCAACGGTTACTATCTTTTTGCCATATAGAAAATCCAATACCTGATGAAAAATCAAGAATAGGATCTTTGCCGCAGAAACTGCTATTGCTAATATTATCTCTATATTGTTTTTTCAGTTGTCGCCTACTATGATCTATGGCAGCATTTAAATCTCCCTCAAACTGTTTGCCCAAATCCTGCAAAACAGAATCATATTTAGAGGCAATCAAAACGACAGTTCCAACGCCTTCGCTGCCAATACGTGAAGACAAGAAATCAACGTCCGTGCTATCAAAGAAACGACCAGAGTAGCTCAAAAGGAAAACGCCGTGACAACCACGCAAGAACTCGCGCGTGCGCTGCTCACGAGAAACCACTGGGTCGTTAACACCCGGAGTATCCACGATGCGCAAATCCTTCAATCGTTCGTCCTTCATCTGAATCGTCAAACTCTTCACGACAGAGGTAAACTTACCATTTGCCCCGACATACATTTCCAGAATATCCTGCAAATCATTAATGTCAAAGAAACTTTTTTCTTCAGACAAAGCTTTTTCTTTTATTTTACTTTTCGCCTCTCCATTGCAAAATGTCACCAACTCCTTTGCAGTCTTAATGGCCATGTCAATCTTCGCATCCACCATCTTGAGAACTTCAGCTTCTGGCAAATCAGGATAATCACCTTTATAACATTTTACAACCTCATCATATTCTTTCGCTCTGTCTTCAAACCCTCTCCATTCTTTAGCGTTGTAATACTCTACGATGAATTTATTCTCTTCACCATACTCCAAAACAGTCAAGCCGGCAGTCATCGGAGTCGATGCACGAGGCAAAACATTTTCGCCATTAAAAAAGAGCGAATTTAAGAACGAGGACTTACCTGCTTTTACCTGTCCGACAACCCCAATCTTCAGCGTCTGATTGTCCGCCATTAGATCTTCCGCACCAGACATCTTGCCGTCCAATTCCATTCTCAGTTTCGACACGATATCCTTCACCAAACCACTTCCGCAGTTCTCCACCGTCTTCACTTCATACTCAAGTCCGTCGAAATACTCCTTATAATTATCTTTCGTTATCACCATAATCTTCTATTTTATATTTTCTTTTAACCAATCTTTAAAATTATTTTTCTCTGACAACTCCTCTAAATTTTCAGAGTCATAGACCAAAGACGAATCCGCCTTATAAAGCATTTCGCAAATATCTTTATAATGGCACATTACAGCAACCTCCAATACATTATGGCCATTTCCATCTTTCAAACTCAAATCAACATCATTATCAATCAGAACTTGCATCATTTCATTATTGCCTGATTGCGCAATCCAAGTAAGAACACTATATCCGGCAGAATTTGTTTTCTCTAAATCAACCCCCTCAGAAAGACAGTTAAGGAACGCTTCGTAATTACCACCACTGATAGCAGAAAAAACATCGCAATCGTCAGCGTGCACAATAGTTTGCAACTTTTTGTTATTTTCCTCAACAAGTTTCTCTGCCGCCCTATAACAAACTTCAAACGTTTGCTTCAAACGAACGCTATATTCTGAAATATACTCTCTGCGCAACTCCTCTAATTTCTTTTTTTTCACCACATCCTTATACTCATCTTCTGCTTCTTTTAATACTTCTTTAACAACAGTCCTTAATTCATCTATTTCGGACAAAAAACCATCTTTACTTTTATACAAAACTTTACTTAACTCATCTTTACGTCCAGAAAGTTCTTTTCGGCGATTTTCTAAATTTTTTGATTCTTCAGACGAGCGTTTTTCCTCTTTTTTAAACTTTTCCTCTATTTTTTCAAACACAGCATCCAACTTCTTATTTCCCAAATACTTTACCTGTTCAATCAAACCTTTCAACGTCACCTCTTCCTCTGTAATATCACAATCATCAGGAATATGAAAATAAAAAGAGCCTTCTGTTCCTATATCATTTCCATCTCTGTCAGAGTAAGCAATCACATTGGGAAGATAATCACCATCGCTTAAACCTCTTGAACAGTCCTCATAAGCCTTTCGGCATATTTTCTCAACCTCTGTCGATGTTTTTTTATCTTTCTTTGTAAAAACAATAACATAAGGTTTTCCGTTTCTTTTACTCAACACCTGAAAATCCTTCTCTGTAATCGTACCTGCTTCAATATCGATACACCAAAAGATCACATCCGCCTCATCAAAAGAAGACAGTGCAGTCTCTTTGTCGGTTGTGTTATTTTCCACATTACGGGAACTGGAATTGTTATACCCCGGAGTATCAATAAAAGTGATTCCATCATACAATTTTTCTGTTGGAATATCTATCACCAACTTTTTCAAGACACAAGCCACATTCCTTTTTGAATCTTTAAAATGTCGGATACAATCCAAAACTTCTTGATTAAGCCGAACCATATCCCCATTCAGATTTTCTCCCTTGATAATCATCCTATCAATTTTAGAAGAACAATTCAAATAAGTGTTCACTACAGATACCGGTTCGATACCTGTAGGAAGTAAATTACCACACTTGGTCAATGCATTCAAAAAAGTCGATTTACCAGAACTGTAGCCACCAGCCACCGCCACTTTCACCTCTACGTTATGTGCATTTGACTTAAACAATCTTTGTGAATTATTCGGTTTCGTATACAAATCACTGATGAAACGTTCATCACTCCACCGAACTCCCGACTCTGAACACTTCGTCTCCAATTCCCGAACAACTTCATTGTATGGTTCAAAACAACTAAACACATCCACATAGCTTGGTTCGGTACAAATACGACCAATCAAGTCGAGTGCTGGTTTTGGCATAGTGTACTTATTTACTTTCAAAAAAGACGACGACGAACGCTTGCCACCTTTTTTCTTTCCGATATTTTCTAATCCCATAATTCGACCTCCTTACATTATATTTTTTCCAACTCCTCCACTGCAAGAGACAATTTATTCACACGCTCTGAGATTTCAGCCTCACTTGACAACTTTTCGTCCATAACAGACTTGATGTTTTCATCAATCTGCTCGACCGTATTCTCTATCTGAGCCTTTATCTCATTATATGCAGCCTCACGATTTTCCATCAACATCTGCTCTACGCTCGGACGCAAACTATCTGCAATCTTGCCAATTATTTGAGACTCGATTTTTTCTCTAACTTCTGCTATCTTTTGCTCTTTGCTCTTTCCAAATATCAAGGAAATCAAATCTGGCAAGAGAGAAACCACTATGGTAATCACTGGACCTAACGAACTAACCAATAACGTCAACGCTTTCTTTCCTGCAAATTTAGCAAGCAACATAGCCAATCCTTTTTGCAAAAGTTTCTCTACAACGTATCCTCCTCCTAACTTTTCCAGAATATCTTTTGCTAAAATTTCTCCCTGCGTTGAAGAGAATGAAAGAATGGAACTCAAATCAGCAGAGAGTTCTTTCATGCTCTCTCCAATGACATCTTGGTACTCCTCCATCTCCCTTTTGAACGAATTGATCAGCACCGGACGAATAATAGACATCAACTCACTTTCAAACGCTTTTCCATCTCCATTTGAAGAAAACGCCACCGTAGCCAACCGTTGAGAAGCACCCATCAAAGCAGTGCGGATGTCTTGCAAAATATCATCGGCTGAACCTTCCAAAGACTGAGCTTGCGAAACCTTGCCTTCCAACGAAGATATTGCTTCAGTCTTCTTTTGACTTAATTGATTTATAAGAGTGTCAAAGTCCTTTGCATTAGAAGTGATGAACTTAATCTGCATTTGAAATTGGGCGATGACAGAAGAGATGAACGCATCCACTTCCCCTGTGTAACGCTCCGCAAAGATTTTTTCTGCATCCACTTTTGAAAGAACAGCCTCAACATCCTTATATCCATATTTTTCTTCAACAGAAGAGGTAACTCCCACGACTGAATCTTCTGATATAAGCGATTTTACCAACTTTTCTACTGATGCTCGAATCTCTTGGACTTCTGAGTCAGGTTTTTTATCTGCTTTCGACAAAAAAGCATTGATAGAGAGACCATACTGTTGAATTTCCCTAATAAAAGAAATCGCTGATGATCTGAAAGTTGCTTGCTCTGTATCCGTAAACATCATAAAAACAGAACCTTCTCGGATATAATTCAGTATAGCGTTATTATGCGCCTCAATTCCAGAGTCGATGCCCGGCATATCCACGAGAACAATTCCTCTATTGTTCAACTGACGAATCTTTTCATTATTAATATATACATAAACGACATCTCCGGGCGACACACGAAACTCCTTTATTTGAGAAAGAGAGCATTTTGT
This sequence comes from uncultured Bacteroidales bacterium, assembly GCA_937916355.1. Taxonomy (GTDB): domain Bacteria; phylum Bacteroidota; class Bacteroidia; order Bacteroidales; family Paludibacteraceae; genus UBA1181. Next base: position 35,404 of record CALFTM010000106.1, on the reverse strand, counting down.
CTCTTTCAATACGCCCTCAGAATACAATTCCAATTTTTCATCTTCCGCATAATACAATTCGTAGGCAACCGCCGTTTCCGGTAAAATATTTGTCGGCAATATATCACGCCCCATATATGTATTCAACAAAGAACTCTTCCCCGAGTTAAAATCTCCAACAAAAGGAATCTTAATGAAATTGTCCTTTGTCATTCTTCCTACTAAAGCATCTGCATCTGTCTTAATTTTTTCAACTACATCTGCAACCGGGAAATTTGATTTCACCACGTCCATTGCAGCCAACACTCTGTTTTTCAAGTTCTTTAAATTTTCCATGATAAATTTGATTTAGTTTTTTTTTCTACACAGTTCTAACTTCTCAAGACAACACCAACCGCCCAAACCGCTCTACGCTTTTCGCAAATTTGTCGGATTTTAAAAATCCTCTGGGTGTTTAAGGGAATAATTTATTTGTTTGGTACAAACAAATAAATTCCTTTTCTTACAAAGATAAGGAAGCAAAAAATCGTAACTTTTTTTATATAAAATCCATACATTTTCAACAGGTTAGAAACGAGTGTTTTTCTATTATGTTATGAGACATAAAAAGAGGCCATCCTTGCGGAAAGCCTCTGAAAAATTTTCAATTTTTTTTTAATCAACTCAAAAAAACGGATTTAAACCATCCCCTACCGATGCTCTGCCAGCCCTTTTATATCACTATTGTACATCGACTGTGCATTCTTCTCCTTCTCCTGACTAATGTAGTTGACGAAATCCATGATTGTCCGCCCTGCTGATTTGGGTGGCAACACGGCTTCTAAAAGGGAATGGATGAAAATCTTCTGGTGAGACACCAAAGTCCCACATCTGCACCAATTAGCGAAATGCTCGCAATTGTTGCTCAGAAGATTATAGGTGCCAAGTTTGGTACCCACCTCCGCACGCGCACGCCTGACAATCTCCTCTCTTTCAAATGTCGGCTTTACTGACGTGTCAATAAGTACAATATCATTCTTAGCAAAACGTGAAAAAGAGGTCTCCACAATATCTGCGGAACCAGAATCCAACTCATTCCCTCCAGTAGAGGAAAAATGAACCACCCTATCATTCCCCACGTACACTCCGAAATGGAAATATAAGCCTCTAAATGCTTTTATTACATCTCCTGAATGAAAAACACAATTGTCCATATCCGTAATCATTTTTAGGTATTAATAAAAAACTATTTATGTCATATTGAACACTAACCGACCATAAAAAGACGATGTATTCAAATCTCTAACACACTTTTCACAAAAATATTAAAACTCACCTATATTCCAAACAAAAACACCTTAAATAATTCCGACGGATAAATAGGACTCCCTTACTTCACTCCGATCTGATTCAATTTCCGACGATACCTTTCTGCATTTTCCTGATGCTGCGCGTATGTTGCCGCAAAATTATGATAACCTGAGAAATCCTCCTTGGCACACATATATATATAGTCATGCTTTTTATAATTCAAAACCGCATCAATCCCCTGCCCTGAAGCAACCCGAATGGGACCGGGTGGCAATCCGAGGTATTTATAGGTATTATATGGTGAAGTGGAGGCAAGATGTTCGCCCGTAACTCTTCGGATGGAAAAGTCCTGCAACCCGAAAATGACAGTCGGATCTGCCTGCAGAAGCATCCCAATCCTCAACCGATTTAAGTATAGCCCTGCCACCATCGGTTTTTCGTCAGACTTCAGCGTCTCAGACTCTACGATAGAAGCCAAGGTGCTCACCTCCGTCTGCGACAACCCCAAACCGTCTAATTTTGCCTTGCGCTCCTCTGTCCAAAACTTATCATACTCCTGCTTCATGCGCTCAATCAGTTTCTCTGCTGATACATTCCAATAGACTTCATAAGTATTAGGTAGGAATAATGAAATGATGGTCTCTTCCTTCAAACCATATTTTTTATAGGTCTCTTCACTATCCAACACCGCCAAGAACTCCTCTTTGCTGATCATCAAATTGGCCGTCAGTTTTTCTGCCAACTTATCTTTTGTCCGGATACTATTATTAAAAGAGATCCGAATGGGAGTCTGTCTGCCATAGAGAACCTTTTTCAAAATATCAAAGTTATACTCCCCCGGTTTTAATTCATACCGACCAGAAAAGATAGTAGCATCTTTATCCAAAAACATAGAAGAGAGCATACGAAGTGTTGAAGGATGTTTCAACACACCCATCTTTTCTATCCCCCCCACAACTTTTTCTATATCATCTTCTGGATAGACATAAAAATATTTCGGTTTTTCCAAATTCTTTACATTCGGACTAAAAGCAAGAAAATAGCCCGCCCCCAAGACTCCTATGCAGACAAACAACAAGATAAGGAAAATTACCAATACCGTTTTTAAAATACTTCTTTTCGCCATTTTATTTTTTTTAAAATTCCCTCACAAAAATACAAAACTTTCTTGGTTATTACAAAAACACTCTGTATATTTGCACTCGCAAAATCAAAGCAACTACAACGGTAGTGAACGCTTGGGTTTGGTGAGATGGGTGAGTGGCTTAAACCAACAGTTTGCTAAACTGTCGAACGGGTAACCGTTCCGGGGGTTCGAATCCCCCTCTCACCGCCGACGGACTGAAAGTCAATATTTTAAATATTGCTTTCAGTCTTTTTTTATTTAAAAACTGCGACGCAAATGCGACTTTGCGTGAAACGTTTTTTATCTGTGGCTGACACAGTTAAAAAAATGGCAAACTCAAAGAAAACTAATTTTACGGTTCCAAAGAGCAAAATATCTCGTTTAATAGTCCCTCAACATCGCTTGTCCCCTCAATCTCTCCTCTTTCAATTTTTCCTTTAAGAATTATCGCATTATCAAATGCCTTTATTAATTGCTTCTCTTCTTTTGTCAAAGTCTTTTCCGAGAACTCATTGGAGGGGTTCTTTGAATCGTAAGACTGTGTTATTATCGCCATAACCTCTACATTTTAATTTCACTCTTTCGACTTATAGAACAATGTGCAGCTGTTCTCCTTCTGAAAAACCCTTTCTGCAAAATCCTTCGCCTCAACCGGAGTAACTTGGTTATAACAATTCACCTGTTCATTGAACATCTGCGCATTTCCGAGCAACTCATAATAGGCAAGTTCTGCTGCCAGATCCGCTTGGGCGACACAATCACTCAAATGTTTTGACTCATGTTTATTGCGTAATTTCTGCACTTCATAATCTGTAATCTCCGTATGTAGGAAATCGTGGATTACCTCATCAAACGCCTCATTAGCCAACTGAGGGGTCGTCCCCTTTGCAAACTGACCAAAGAAGTAGAACAATCCCTCTTCCATATCACCAGAGATATACGCATCGGAAGAGGTAAATATTTTTTTCTTTTTCACCAACTCCTGATGAATGCGGGACGATTTTCCATTGGAGAGGACATCAGACACAAAATCAGACACAAAATAATCATTGGTCAGTCGACCGCCTGTATGATACACCCGATAAAAGAGGGAGGTCGGCACATCTTTTTCTACTTCTAAGTATCGAGGAGTTTTTTGCACCTCCAATTTAGGAATCATCCTCTTTATAACATCACGACGGGGAATGTTTCCAAACCACTTCTGCACCAACCGCCGGGTCTCCTCTAAAGAGACATTCCCGACAACTGACAGAATCGCATTATTGGGCGCATAATGAGAATAGAAGAAATTGCGAACCTCTTCACTCGTCGATTTTTCAATATGTTCCAACTTCAAACCGATGGTAGGCCACCCATAGGGATGACCTTCAAAGCAAAGCTTTCTCAAATGATGATACAAATCGCCATAGGGCTGATTGAGGCAACGTTGCTTGAACTCCTCACAAACAACATTTTTCTGCACATCTAACGCACGTTGAGAGAAATCCAACTCCGTCATGCGGTCTGCCTCCAACCACAAAGCAACCTCCAAATTGTTGGACGGTATCGTGATATAGTAGTTGGTGTAATCAACACATGTCCACGCATTATTGTCTCCCCCAGCCAATTGTACGGGTTCGTCAAAAACCGGCACATTCGGCGTTCCTCCAAACATCAAATGTTCAAACAGGTGGGCAAATCCGGTCTTTTCACGCACCTCATCTTTCGAGCCGACATCATAAAGCGTGTTTACGACCACCATCGAAACACTTCTATCTTCACAATGAACAACCCTAAGTCCATTCTCCAGTTCAAACCGATTTATCTTCTTCACCCTACCCTATCATTAAAACAAAATATCACTTCTTTATTTTCACATACAACTGACCGGTCGAATACCTCTTAACCTCCACTTCAGTACCCGGCTCCAAATAGCCAGATTCAGAAACCGCATTGTACTCCTCTCCGTCAATTTCTATCTTACCGGAAGGTCCTAAGACCGTCACCGTCACTCCTATTTTCCCAATCAAAGAATTTTCGATCGTCTCCTTCTCTTTGTTGTCATCCAAAGAGGTATTCAATGCCAATCCTTTGAACATTCCTTCCGACCCTATCTTATTAGACAAATAGATCACTAATGCTACCGAACCAACAATCGAAAGCAATACCGTCAACAAGGAGGTTGTCAGTTGCTCTTGTGTAACCGACTCAAAAGAAAATATCTGATTAGGCACAAGGCTCATCACCAATCCGGCGACCAGCATGAGGATTCCCAAAATTCCCGCAATACCGAAGCCCGGCAGCAGAAAAATCTCCACGGCAATCAGCACCACACCAATCAACGCCACAAGTCCTTCCCACACCTCTGCCAATCCATCCATATAGAGAGGTGCAAAGTAGAGAACCGCCGCCCCTATTGCAACTGCAAGCGCAAATCCGATACCCGGGGTCTGCATCTCAAAATAGATTCCTCCTATGATCAACATAATCAGCACTCCTTGAAGAGCAGGATTCATCAAAAATCCTTTCAGCCCATCCAACATAGTCGGTGTGTATGAAGTGATTTCATAGTTGTCCTCTTTTAAAGCTTTGACAATAATCTCGTCAATCGTCTCGTAGATTCCTTCACAATAACCGTATTTCACAGCCTCATTGGCTGTAAAAGTCAATATCTGGGTGGAATCTACCACTCCCGGCACCACAACAGACTCATCCACCATCGCCTCCGCAATCCTCGGTTCTCTCACCCACTTCTTCACCGTGTCTCCATCTACCACACTCACTTTCATGCCATGAGACTCAGCGGTAGAACGAATCATAGAACGCATATAGCTCTGATACTTATCCATAGCCTTCTCTCCAGTCTCGCCATCCACTACGGTCGCAGCTCCAATATTTGCGCCCTTTCGCATATAAATACTATCACAAGCAATGGAAATCAACGCTCCTGCTGAGGCTGCATTATTATCAATAAAAACATAAACCGGCTGTTTATGGTTCAAAATGGCAGTTCTCATAGAATCTGCGAAATCCACCTGCCCACCATAAGTGTTGAGGTGAATGAACACGGCATCCGATTTTTTTTCGAGAGACTCTTTCAAGCCATTCTTCAAATACAACCATGACTTTGAACCAATCTCAGTATCGATATTGATTTCATAATACAATTTTTGCTCTCCATGAACTCCTGCCATGAAAAAAAACAAACACATTAAAAATAGCCAATATTTTTTCATACTTCAAACACATTTTTTACAAAAATACAGAAAAAGCGTAAAAAAAAACTACCTTTGCAAGGTAAAAAATTGCAATCATATAATAAAAAACCATAAAATCATGAAACTAAAAAATTTACTAACCGGGATAGCCATCGGTTTTTGTATCGGAGGTTATGCACAATCGTTCGATTTTGAGGACGGTAGCAAGAGTGCATGGACCAACGGTTGGGGAAACGAAGATTCTGAAATCGTAGCAAACCCCTACCCATGTGGAAACACAAGTTCAAAGTGTCTGAAGATCGTAACTAACAGCTGGGGAATCTTAGGTTTTTCTTGCAACGAAGACCTTTCTCAGAAGATTGTCGCCGTTGATGTCTATTCTCCTATAGATGTCAAGGTGAAATGTTATTCTGAAGCAAACGCCAAGGACTTATATCTTGATGCGGAAAAAAACAAATGGAAGACGCTTTACTTCGACTTCAGATCTGTTGCGACAAACGCAAAGGGAAATTTATCATTCGGACCTTCTGCAAGCGAGGGAACTGTCTATGTTGATAATGTCCGTTTTGTAACAGACCAATCGGATGCTGTTGTATGTGAAGAGGCTCTTGTTGCAGAAATCTGCAAACCTAAAAAAGAACACAAAATCGGCTCTGTCGCTATTGGTGGAGGTGGTTTCGTACCCGGAATCATTGCAAGCGGAAAAACCAAATTGGCCCGCACCGACGTTGGTGGTGCTTACAAATGGAATGAAGAGGATTGCTCTTGGCAAATCATAACCAACTTCATCTCTGAAGCAAACAAAGGTCTTTACAGTATCGACGCAATGGCCATCGACCCAAGCAACGAGAACAACATCTATTTATTAGGAGGCTGCGAATATTTCAGCAAAGAGAAGACTGCGGTGATGTACTCGAAGGATGGAGGTGAGACTTTTAACACAGTGGATGTTTCCGACCTTATTTTCACACATGGTAATGGAGATGGTAGAAACTGCGGAGAGAGAATAGCTGTAGACCCAAACAACAGCAACATCGTGTACTGCGGAGGTCGTGTGAACAATCCTCTCATAAAAAGTACGGATGGTGGAAAATCTTGGTCGGCAGTCTCTTCTTTCCCAAAAGCATATACCTCTAATGTCAATTGGCCAAGCTGGGATTCTAAAACCTACCCTTCTACTGCAGATGCTAACGGAACAACAGCTGTGGTTTTTGACGGTTCAAGCCAAAAAGGAGATAACACCCAAAGAATCTTCGTGGGAATTTCCAGAACTGGTGCGGAAAATGTTTTTGTAACAGAAGATGGAGGTGCGACTTGGAGTGCAGTCAGCGGTCTTCCAAACAATTTCATCCCTTGTCGAATGAAAATGGACCCTAACGGAAATCTCCTCATTGCCTATTCTGATAAAAAGGCGTATGGCGCAAATGGTGCTATCTACCGATACAACCCGACAACAAAGACCGCTGAAAACATTTCTCCTGCTACGGGCGTTCCTTTCGGAGACGTGGCGGTATCTCCTAAGGATGCCAACAAGTTGTTCGTCTCCACCAACAACCTTTGGGTCCCTCAAAAGTGGGACACTGGAAAGACTGCGAACGGAGATCGTTACTGGACTTCAACTGACGGAGGAAAAACTTGGAGAGATCTGAATGGCAAATTCACCATTACCAACAACGGAGTGACTTGGATTCCTAACTACGCCATCCACTGGAGCGGAACTGCTTGCTTCGACCCAACCGACGACAATAAGATCTCCGTTGGTTCTGGTAATGGTATTTTCTCTTGTAACAATATCTGGTGCGAAAGCGAACCTACTTTCTATTTCGATGTGAATGGATTGGAGGAGACTGTATTGCTCGACCTCGTCAGCATCCCTGATGGAGACCTGCTCTCTGTCATCGGCGACTACACCGGTTTTATCCACAAGGACATCCACACATTCGCAGAGATCCACGACCCTGCTCCGGGAACATCTGGTGGTATCAACTACTACAGCAAAAATAGTGATGTGATGATGCGAGTGGCAAACCAAGGCTTCTATTACACCACAACAGGCTACGACGGCTGGACTAAAATGTCTAATACCACCTACTCCTACACAAGTCCTTACGGAGGCGGTGCGATGCCTTCTCATGAAGGGAAATGTGCCATCACTCAGAAAAACGGCACATACCGTTTCTTCCTCATCCCTGGACCGAAAGAGAGCGGTATCTTCTATTCTGATGATAAAGGAGCAACATGGAATAAAATTGCAGGCACAGAAGATGCAACCCACATTCAAGTCGACCCAGTGGACGACGCAACCATCTATGCAGGTGGTGTAAATTGTTTCTTCAGTAGTAGCAACTACGGAGAAAGTTTCACTAAAACGACACTGACAGGAAACCTTGGAAGAATTTCTACTGTTGTAGGAGAAGAGGGTGTCATCTACGCCCCTTGCGACACTTCCGGACTATATGTTTCAACCGACAAAGGAAAAACATTTGTCAAATCACCGAAAGTAAACAACTGCTCTGCGGTTGGTGCTGGTGTCGGTGAAAACGGAGCTGGTTATGCGATCTACATATATGGTATCGCCAACGACTGCTCTTTCGGCATCTTCAAATCAGAAGACAAGGGTGATTCTTGGCAAATAATAGAAGATGAGGGGAAATTATTCGGAGGTCCCGGCAATGGTGGCATCCTCATCGGCGACTGGAATGTAGCAGGAAGATTCTACATGAGTTCTATTGGTATGGGAATCATTTACGGAGAGCCTGCTGAAAAAGCCTCTTCTTCTAAATGGAAATGTTTTGAAGATAATACAGACTGTAAAATAGAACAGACCTCCATCGAGTCAATCGCAATGGACAATGTGACTGTCTCTCCGAATCCGTTCTCCAACTCGTTTACAATTGAGGCAGAAGGATACTACATCGTCACAAACGCAATTGGGCAGACAATAGAAAAAGGCTCGCTCAACGGAGTTACTTCATTGGGTGCCAACTGGCCAAGAGGCATCTACTTCTTATCAATCGACGGACAAGTCCAAACAGTGATTAAGAAGTGATTATAAATAACAAAAAAGAGGGTGTTCTAAATGAACCCCTCTTTTTTTTAGCTCTTCAAAAACGCAACCTTATAAATGAGAATCGCCTTAATTCCCTTTTTTACAAATCCTTATTTCGGTTGACCGAAAAACTTTATTCCTTTTTTTCAGTTTACGGACAATCTTTCCTTCATATCCCATTGCCACCATTGTTATGGTTGGAGTATTTTCCAATAAAGAATCAGAAGCAAAAAGAGTATTTCTGTCCTGCACATCTATCGAAACACCATCATTACCTTCTAAATAGTAATTATATTGCGGCAAATAGTCACTGCACAAATTTCTCACTCTAAACGGTTCAAACAGAAAATTCTGCGCACCATGCTCAAGCAATTCTTTCCGCACGAACCTGCCCACAAGAAAGCCGCTTGTCCGCAGACTTACCTCTGCAACATTTTCAGGCACGATCATTTGGTAGTAGCCCAAAGAGTCTGTAAATATCAAAGGCTCGTCTGGCAAAACTTTTTTCTTCCACCGACGACCTTTTCCCTTTTCCCTTATTGAAATTCGGGCATGAAGTGGCATTTTCGTGATTGGCGTGCCATCAACCTCCATGATTCGACCCGTCACTTTTCTGCATGGAAGTGTAAACTGTTCAAGCAAATCCTTTCCGCCATAATTTTGAGTGGTTAAATAGAATGTATCATTCGCCACCACGACGATATAATCGGACACATGAACCAGCGTATCTAACCGTCCATTGGAAACACAAGCCACCCGAGGCAAGGAGTCAAAAGACTCTCCCAACAAAACCTCCAGAGAACTCCCAATCAACTTCCCTTCAACATCCTGAAACACAAGAGACAAACGGCAAGAATCCTTCGACAAACCCAACTCGACACTATCTTTTGTTTGTGTTATGACTGCAGAGTCTGGTTGTTTTTCAGTTTCTACAACAGACTGACAAGAGAAGAAAAGACAGCCCCCCAAAAGTATGTACAAAACAATAGCAACAGTTATATTCCTCATATCCCCATAAAAAAAAGGGAGGCCTAAAACGGCATCCCTTAAAAACAATAAGACTAATTAAAATCTTTTCCTTGGAGGACGCTTGATGCTGATTTCCTCAACCAACTCACCTTCCTCGAATACTCCGGTCTGTACAGTTCCGCTGGAGAAGTAATAAACTCCGTTTCCATTCTTTTTACCTCCTTTATACTCTCCTTCGTAACGGTCGCCTGATGAATAGTAGTAAACTCCCTTACCTTCTGGGTAACCACCTACAAAATCTCCTTCATAGACATCACCCGTTGGATAAGTAAACTTACCCTTTCCTTCTCTTACACCATTCTTATATTCACCTTCATATTTCGATCCACTCGCAAAAGTGTAAGTTCCCTTACCATCAAACTTACCCTCCTTGAATGTTCCGGAATAAACTTCCCCATTCTCAAACGTGTAAGTACCTTTACCATCTCTGCACTTACCTTTGCATTTGCCTGCAGCACTCGCCTCTATGCTAAACATAGCAAACATCAATGCCGCCATCACAAAAAGTCTTGTACTCATAACTGTATAAACTAATTTTACCATTTTAATTCGCAAAGATATAATTTTAAGTAAAAAACCAAATACTTTTTTTTCTTTTTTTTCATCTAAGACCTTTTTTTTTCTAAAATTTCTTGTTATCAATGTAGACCTCCAACAACTTTGCGAGTCCTAAATCATCATTTGGCATCAACATAACATCCGCAACAGCGGCAGGAATCAAACAACTATTCCCCTGTGTCAAAGTCACTCTTGTTATTTCTGGCTCTGCACCTTTCTCATATCCTTGCGTACTCAAAACCTCAATCGTACATTCTCCGTACAAACACATGTATACCACAAAAGAATCATATTTAAATAATTTACGATGGAAATTTCGGTTGAGTTCTAATAATTTCACCGTAAAATAGGGACACTCCGACACACAAACCGGCCGATTCAGTCGCCTATCGTATAGTGAGTGGACAGAGGCGGAGACCGTCATATCTAAGGCATCTACCGCCAACTCTGTATGTAGCTGGCGAGGTTTTCCATCTAAGCCCATCCTCCCATAATCATAAATACGATACGTCACATCACTACTCTGTTGAACCTCAGCGACCAAAGTTCCCGCACATATAGCATGAATACGTCCCGCAGGAATGAAGAAGACATCTCCTTTATTCACAGCATACTCCTGCAAGACTTCACAGATGCTATCGTTTTCAATTCTTTGCAAATACTCCTCTCTGTCTATCGGTTCTCTGAAGCCACAGAAAAGTCTCCCTTCCGGCTCGACATCCATGACATACCACATCTCCGTTTTTCCATAACAACCATGACGTTCCTTCGCCAATTTATCATCGGGATGTACCTGAATAGACAAATCTTTTGAGGCATCTATAAATTTCACCAAAAGAGGGAATTTCCCCTCAAATTTCGCATATACAGACCTCCCAAGTAGCAATTCCTGAAACTGCTCAATCACTTCAGTCAATGTCTGTCCCTTCAACGAACCATTAGAGACAACAGACTCTTGTCCGGGAACTGCACTAACCTCCCAACTCTCACCTATTCTATCCTCCTCATTAAAAGGCAATCCTTTGAGTGGTCTCAAACGATTTCCTCCCCACACCAGTTCGTGCAGATCCAATTCGAACATCAATGGATATAACAACTTATTCATACGCCAACCGATTCTTATTCCGCCTCTTTCTTTTCATCTAATCTCTGAAAATCTGAATTCTGACTTTTATATTCAGGAATCATCTCCTTTATTTTTGACACAATAGCCCAAGCATCACAACTCTGCAACACCTGATACAACTCCTCCATATACTTATCCACCTGCTCTGAAGGCAATTTTATCACCTTCGCATGTTTGATCTTCTCATGAGGAGTCGGCAGGGTCTCTTCTTCCGCCCAAAGCAGCTCTTCATACAACTTCTCTCCCGGACGTAACCAAATTTCTAATATATCGACCTTTGCTCCCAAAATCTGAATCATGTTCTTTGCCAAATCATAGATTTTCACCGGTTCTCCCATATCAAACACGAAAATGTCATTCCCTACCCCTATTGAGCATGCCTCCAATACCAGTCTGCAAGCCTCTGGTATAGTCATGAAATATCTCACAACATCCTTATGTGTGATTGTAACCGGACCTCCTTCTTTTATCTGCTTTCTAAATATCGGTATAACAGAACCACTCGACCCCAACACATTTCCAAACCGTGTGGTGACAAAAGAGGTTTTCGAACGACGACTCTGGACATATATCTCTGCCATTCTTTTAGACGCACCCATCACACTGGTAGGACGAACGGCCTTGTCCGTTGAAATCATCACAAATTTCTCCGCCCCATATTTAATTGCCAAATCAGCAACAACTTTGGTTCCAAAAACATTTGTAAAAACAGCCTCATAAGGGTTGGACTCCATTAATGGGACATGTTTGTAAGCGGCTGCATGAAAAATGAGATTTGGGACATACTTTGACATCAAACTTTCCAAGTAAACAGCATCTCTCACATCTGCAATTTCATAAAAAACCGTTGTTCGATGAAACGAATAATGGGGAGACTTCTCCAACTCACTCCGCAAATCAAACATAGAACACTCCGACTGATCCAAAACAATGAGTTTAGAGGGGGATAAGGACAACAATTGACGAACAATTTCACAGCCAATAGAACCTGCAGCACCTGTAACCATGACCACCTTCCCTTCAATCTCTTTCCTCGCATTTTGAGAATCTGTCTTTATAGGGTCTCTAAACAAAAGATCATCAATCTCAGCCTCTCTCAAATCATTCAACGAGACTTCCGAAAATGAAAATATATTTTCAGGAGACAATATCTTCAGTTTCAACCCTAAGGTTGTTATGGTCTCCACCAATTCTTGTTTCCTTGACAGAGAAATGCCCTGCACCGAGAGGACGACGGAATCCACCTTGTGTTTCTTTATGTAGTCTTTGTTCAACACTGAAGAGGGGTTCAAAATCGGAACACAATCTATCGCCTTCCCCACCTTAGAGTTATCATCATCCATGAAAGCCAGCACATTCATCGAATAGCCTGTCAAATTTTTCATCGATTTGAAAATCGCGACTCCTGCATCGTCAGCTCCGAATATCACGACATTATTCATTCCGATTTTCTCCCACACCTTATAAAGGTTATAGTAATATTTTGCACCTATTCTGATGGTGATCATCAGAATCGTAACCAACAAAAAGAGCAATAATAACTCAACCCATCGAAAAGACAACTGAACGGTAGTATAGAAGTGCGCAACACAGAAGACAGAGACATACATCAAAAAAGCAATGAAATTTGCTTGTAAGATGCGGGCAACATCATTTATCCCCGTACGAATGACAATGCTACAATAGGGTTTTATAATCAAAAAGGAAAATAAGAAAGAGGAAAACAGGACAGAAAACTTCCATATCGTATTTTCATTCCACTCCTCATTCAACAAAAAAATCAACAAGACAGAAAAACAAACCACGACCAAATCTATTCCAAAAACAATCCATCTGGAATACGACTTTTGGGAGGCGTAATCTATCAACCGCTTCAACCATGCCCCAAACATCTTCACTACAGCCATTGCATCTTCTTTGCTAATTCAACGTACTATTTATTTTTAACACACTACCGCAAATTTACAATTTTTTAGAAAAAAAAGAAAGGAGACGCAAACAAACGTCTCCTTTATCAAACGATTTCATTTAGAATTTCACTTTAGGAGCCTTCTCCGCACCCTCGTCTGCCTCAAACTGGAGTTTCCGTTCCATTCCCATAATAGAAGCGAGAATATTATTCGGGAAAGTTCTTATGGCAATGTTATAAGACTTCACCACATCATTATAGGCAATACGAGCAACACGAATACGGTTTTCTATGCCTTCACACTGATGTTGTAAAAGCATAAATGCCTCATTTGCTTTCAAATTAGGATAATTCTCTGCCACTGCAATCAAACGACCTATAGCACTGCTGACACCTGCCTGAGCCTTCTGATATTCTGCCAATTGTTCTGGTGTGATGTTGCTTGGATCGATTTGAATGGACGCTACTTTAGAACGCGCCTCCATAACCTCCTTAAGCACGTCTTTCTCATGACTGGCACTTCCCTTCACAATCTCAACCAAATTAGGAATCAAATCAAGTCTTTCTTGATAGCAAGTCTCAAGATCATGAAACTTAGTCGCAACCTCTTCGTCAAATCTCACAAAATTGTTATATGCGTTAACTGCCCAAATGGCGACAAGTACTACAACTGCAACCAACGCCAATAAAATTTTACTCTTCATATTTTCATATATTTTTTAGTTAAACACCTTAAAAACGCGAACCTCCGCCGCCACCGCCAAAGCGGCCACCGCCAAAACTTCCTCCTCGGGAACCACCAGAACCGCCATAACGTCCAGATCTCGATCCATTATAACGGTCTTTCGAGATTTTACTCTCTTCATCAAATTCATGATTACAATTTTTACATTTGTAATGATAAGAATAATAGATAAAGGCACCAGACTCTTTTATTTTGGTAGAATCGACATGTGCTGCTGTCCGTTTTTTGCAATTAGGACAACGTTTTTTTCTTGAAGAAAAAAAAGAAAAAAGTAACATCGCCAGAACTGGAAAAAATTCTAACAAATATCTTCTATTTTCCTTCCAAAACGATTTTTTCGGAGCTGCCCTATTTATATCTTCCTCCGAAATCTCTCCTTTCAAAAATCCGCAAACAGTCCTTACACCTGCAGTTAGCCCTTCACTCCACTGATTTTGAGCGAAATGAGGATTCATAAAATTCTTCTGAATCGACACACACATATAGTCGGTCAGATAACCTTCCATTCCTAATCCTGTGGCAAATTGGACGCAACGCTCTCCCGTGGAAAGCAGTATAACCAACCCATTATCAGCACCCTCCTGTCCAACTCCATTGTATACTCCAATATCATAAGCATACTGAAAGCAATCCCCGTCCGTAACAGAATCAGTTACAGCAACCACAACCTCCACCATTTTTTCATGTCTCAAATCCGCAATGAGTGAATCCATCACCCTGACAGAATCAGCATCAATAAAACCGAAAGGATCACAGACATAGCGAGTGGAATCCTTTAAATGAATCATCGGGAATTCTTTTGCAGAATAGTGCAAACTGCCAGAGAAAGAATTCAATGCGACAAACAACGAAAACAACAAAAACAAGAATCTCTTCATCTCAACGACCTTGTCAAATTAAACCATCATGCTTAAAAAAAGGGACTGAAAAATCTTTCAGTCCCAAACTTTTGCAGACCTCCCCTTAAAGGAATGTGTCTAAACACTCTTACTCTTGCTCTTGAGAATCAGTGACAATCTCAACTTGGTCTTTCAATTGAGACTCCTCTACATTCTCCATTCGAGGATAGAACGCAGCCGCAGTAATACTGAAAATCACAACAACTGACATCAACACCCAAGTTGTTTTTTCGATAACATCTGTACCTTTCTGTACTCCAAAAATTTTATTAGGAGACTGAAAATCAGAAGCCAAACCACCTCCTTTTGAGTTTTGAATTAATACAACACCTATCAAGAGGATTGAGGCAATCACAACACAACTCGTAATAATTGTATAAACCATGTCTTACTTTAAATTATTTATAAATTGTCCATCAGTTTTTCTAAAAATCTGACTTGGTCTGCAAAGTAAACACTTTTTTCTGAATTTTTCAACATTAAACGACGAAATATTTTCACCGCATGGTCATATTTTTTCTGTTTAATATAAATCTTCGCCAGTGTTTCAGTATAAAACTGCTCTCGTCCTTGTCCGCTCGTCTTATCTTCAACTTGCTGATTATCTGAATCTTTGGGCGAATTTATCGTTACCGCACCCGACTCACTTTTCTTTAAAAAGTCATCAATTAACCCCTGATGTTTTTTGTTGCTTTTTTTCTTTGCAGGAAGAGGCAAACTATCCAACTTCTCCAATTCTGATATAATGTCGGTCACCGGTGCGGCAACTCTTAGGTTATCATCCTTCTTTAAATTGGAGGCTTGGGTGGCATCTTCGTTTTTCTCCTCCACCTTCTCTTGTGGAAGATATTTCTTCTCCATCTGCTCCGCCAGCACCTCTCTATCGCCTGCATAAATCGCCGCTAAACCACATTCTGCATCATAACGGAAGTCTCCTGCATTGCATAAAGCACGTAAATACAGCACACGAAAAGTCTGGGAATAGGGATATTCTCTCAAAAACTCATACAATTCGGGTATCCTGCTCGGTGCAATCCGCTCTGGAGCGCGCATCATTTCTATAATATCCTGCTGAGTCATCTTCTACCAATTTGCAACCGTAGCGTTAAATATCTGATCTATAATATCATCCGTCAGCTGCTCGTTCAATTCTCCTTGAACTTGGTCTATTGTATAATCATTAGAAAAGACTTCGTATGCAGAAAACGAGCGTTCGAAACTTTCTGAAGGGTTTACTTTATTGACAAATTTTACATTCACGACGATCTGCAAACGTGACTCGGCAGCTTGTCCTGAAGAGTTGATACCTGAAGAAATCACATTATAGCCAACAATCGCTCCCGACAACTGCAAATCCCCGTCGGTCTCAACCATCTGCAACGACGTTTTTGAAGAAAACTCATCTCGCAGTCCTTCTGAAAAATCTGAAGACAATGTTGCATAAACCAATGGAGCTCTGTTGGGAAAATCTGATATGGAAATAGTCTTGATCTTGGTATAGTCGATTGACGAACCATTGAACTTATATGAGACACGGCAAGAGGCGAATCCCAATAAGAGAAACACCCACACACTCATCCACGACAATGAGCAACATAATCTACAAGAACCTATTTTTTTAATCCAATCCATACTCTTTTATTTTCCTATACAACGTACGTTCTGAGATATTCAAATCGGAAGAGGCTCTCTTCCTATTATTGTTATTGCGTTCCAACGCTTTTTTTATCATCTCCTTTTCTGCCTCCACTAAAGAAAGATTTTCTTCAACATACTCTTCGGTGTCTTGAATATCCCTTTTATGTATCGGCGACGAGACTTGTGATGTCGCATCGTATTTTTGCACAACTGGCTGAGCAACTGTCGCATTCGGATTGTAGGGGGTTGCGCCATACTGATTCTGACCGAACTTAACCTCCTCAAAACCTCCGACATAGGCCGACTGCATCGTCTGTAACTCTGAGGCTGACAACCTACTGGGATCAAACGCACCACTCTGCATGATGGTATTCACCAACTGTTTCAGGTCATTCATATCTTTCTTCATATCGAACAATACCTGATACAAAATTTCACGTTCGCTGCTAAACGATTTATCGTTCGTTGCTCCCCCAGACAAGACAGGCAAACTCCTCTCCTGCAGATTGGGCAAATAACCCAATAGTGTCTCTTTCGTAATCTCACGCTGAGTCTCTAAGATGGAGACCTGCTCTGTAATATTCTTCAACTGACGAACATTCCCCGGCCATGGATAACTTAGCAGCAAACCCTTCGCCTCGCTGGTCAAAGAGATAGGCGGCATTCTGTACTTTTCCGAAAAATCTACTGCAAACTTCCGAAAGAGAAGATAGATGTCCGTTCCCCTATTCCTTAACGGAGGCACTGAAATCGGCACAGAGTTCAGACGATAATACAAGTCTTCTCTAAACTTACCCTCCGAAATGGCCTTCTGCATATCCAAATTTGTGGCAGCCACCACCCGCACATCACATTTTTGAACCTTAGAAGAACCGACTTTTATAAACTCACCCGACTCCAAAACCCTCAGCAATCTGACCTGCGTGGTCAAGGGCAACTCGCCCACCTCATCCAAGAAGATAGTTCCCTTATCCGCCACCTCAAAATAGCCTTTCCTATCTGATATAGCCCCGGTAAAAGAACCTTTCTCATGACCGAAAAGCTCGGAATCGATCGTTCCTTCTGGTATCGCGCCACAATTCACCGCAATAAACGGAGAGTGTTTTCGCATACTGTACTCATGTATGATTTGAGGAAATTTCTCTTTTCCCACACCACTCTCTCCCGTCACAAGAACAGACAAGTCTGTCCCTGCCACCTGAACGGCAACATTTATGGCATGCTCTAAAACAGGGTCTGAACCTATTATGCCAAATCGTTGTTTCACCCCCAATAAATCTCTCTCTATCATAAGTTTACAATATAGATCTTCTTTATCAACATTAAATCTCCGGAAATTCAACGCTCCTTACACGTCTCTACCATTTCCCAAAAGACTCCGATTCGCAAAAGTAAAGAAAATTTTTGAATTATTTTCGGGCGAATCACTCATCTTACAATTTATAATATTGTACATTTGCGACAATTATGTAAACAACAAAACAACCATCCAAAGGTCTTTCGCATGATAATAAAAAAAACGCTCATCAAATACATCCTATTTTTCTTATCCGGGATTTTCAGCATCTGCAGTGCGCAACAACAAGAACCGCAGGAGCTGAGGGGGCGCGTCATACATGTACATGATGGCGACACCTATACTATACTGGTAGAAGGCAACAAGCAGGTGAAGGTACGTATGCAGGGGATTGATGCGCCGGAAAGCGGACAAGACTTCAGCAAGAAAGCAAAAGAGTACTTGAGTACCCTCATCATTCAAAAAAATGTGGTTGTCAAGTACATTGAAAAAGACCAATACGAAAGAATACTCGGAGAGACCCTCCTACCCGACGGGAGAGAGGCTGGAAGAGAAATGCTAAAAGCAGGTTATGCATGGCATCTGAAACTCTACAATAGTAATGAGGAGTTGGCGAAACTCGAGAAAGAGGCACAAGTAGCAAAAAAAGGGATGTGGATAGACCCTCACCCCGTTGAACCATGGATAGAAAGGAACCTCCGCAGAAAAGGTTATAAAAGCGTAGAAATCAAAAGGATGAAAATCGACGGAAAAATCGAGACATTGGAAGCAGCCAAACTTATCAAACGGAAGGCTAAGGAGAGTGCTTTTTAGGGAACTGTTTGCTATATCTGCCCATACTTCTCGAATTGAATTTATTCTTTCTTAATTCAAGGAATGTTAAAATTCCGGATATAGGAAGATGGCAACACCAAATTATTGGCAAGAGAACATATATAAAATTTTCAGCTCATAATATTGTATAATTAAGTTTTTATTTCATACATTTGTAGGCAAGTAAAACTAAAAAAACTTAAAAATGGAATAAAAGCAGAGGGAATTTCCGTTATGCGAAATAAATAATTAACATATTGTAAAACCACAAGCGTTTGCTATTTATTCGGAACTCTGAAAATTTGGCGATTTGTAAGATGTTCAATCTAGAATAAGTTCGCGAACGTCCGTGCTTTGCGTGGACGCGATTAAGAACTTATAGATTGAACAGGTTACGCCAAATACCTCAGAGTACATAAGGAGTGTCCACGCACTTTTTATGTCCGCTGGTAAAACTAAAGGTATTTGAAGTAACCTGTTTTTTCCGATAAGTTAGTGGCGCGTAAAAATGCACGTAAAATGTCAGAAACAGAAGAAAGAAATGAGTACTCCAAGAAGTTGGAATCTCAAATCAAGGGCATAGACGAATTAATAGCCCTTCCGTCTACGATTATCACACAATCGAGAATTGAAGAACTGAAAAAAATACGAAACAAGGCGGTGAAATGCAAGCGCAAAATCGACAACGGAGAGTTTGAAATCGCTATTATAGGTTTGGAGAAATCAGGCAAAAGTACTTTCGCTAATGCCATCATAGAAAACGACACTTTGCCTGTTGCAGACAGTCGGTGTACATATACATCGTCATCAATTCAGTATGGCGAAAAAGACCATGCAGAAGTGTATTTTTTGCAGCCTAATGAATTTTTCGCTGATTTTACAGACAAACTGAAAATGGTCGGCATAAAAAACAACCAAACTATAAGTTTTGACAGTCTGTCGCTTGACAAATACCAGCAGCTCTACGAACAGGAAGGCAACAAGCAATATGAAACCACTCTAAACAAGGACATTGAAAATATTTTGAAATACAAAGATTCGATTACTTATTGGCTTGGTAAAAACAAAAAAGAGTATGATAACCTTGACAATCAAGAATTTAAAGATTTCATTGTTTCGCCAAAAGCTTCTTTTGCGGCAAAGCAGATTGTAATTCAAACAAGCAAACTCGAAGGTATGAAAAATGCCATATTATACGACGTGCCAGGATTCGACTCTCCAACCGCTTTTATGAAAGAACAGACCAAAAAGTTTATGAAAGAGGCTGATGCAGTTTTGTTTGTGGCAAGAGCCAACGAGCCAAGCATCAAAGGAACCGACGGCAGTCTGTTTAAAGAATACATACAAGAAACAGACGATGACGGAACAACATTGGCAGAAAAACTCTTTCCATTTGCCAACAAAGCTGACTATATCAATAAGGAGATACGTACTGTCGACGGAACAAAAGTAGAAATTTCTGTAAAGGAAAAAATAGAAGAGAATATCAACACCCTATTCCGCGGTTTGGAAGAATTTTGTAAGTTTACAAATAAAGAGCGCATAGTAGTAGGCTCGGCACAAGGCTGTCTTG
Organism: uncultured Bacteroidales bacterium; assembly: GCA_937916355.1. Classification (GTDB taxonomy): domain Bacteria; phylum Bacteroidota; class Bacteroidia; order Bacteroidales; family Paludibacteraceae; genus UBA1181. Next base: position 15,176 of record CALFTM010000106.1, on the reverse strand, counting down.
AAAGACTCGGCAAAGTTGCCAATAATGGCATTTGCGATAAATTGAAAGAGGCAGGCTATAATGACGGTATTAAAGAAATCAAAGACAAACTCGCCGAATACAACAAAAATGAACGATTCCCCATTCTCAAAAACCGCATCAACAGAATACAAACCGAAATCGAAAAATTGTTTTCCGACATATTGGAAAACAACAAGGACATTGAAAACCGCAATGTGTCGACAGAAGAAAGGTGGGATATTCAGCAAGATTTGTTAGACCAAAAAACTTATATCATCCAAAAACTAAACGATTTGTGGACGGAAATAAAAGAAGATTTGTCAAAGAAACCCTTGTCAAAGGCATTGACGGAAAAATTGGGCAAATGGCAGAGCGGTGATGATGGCGACAATTCCAAAATCGAAAACTTCAAAGACTTCAAAATAACTAAATACGAAGTTACTGACGACGAGCTCAAGCGCACTGCGATTGATTGTAGCGTTGACCAAGGAGGTGATAACTTCAAGGACATTGACGTAGCTTTGCGCTCCAAAAGGATTGAATCCATCAGAAATGATTTCAACAAGTTAGTGCTTGACTTAGCAATAGCAGAACACGACAAATATGACAAACAAATAAAAGAAATACTCACTAAAGGACTGGATATCGACGAAAGCAACCCATTCTACAAAGAAATCATCGAAAACTTAGACAAGTACCTGAAAGACATAAAGAAAAACATTGAGTACAACGGCTACTACAAAAGCCTTATTGACCGTTTTTCTATCAACATCATCGAACTTCTCATCAAACGCCCGTTTGAATTGGAGCGCAAAACACAATATTTCGATTTGCTGCAAGACAATTTCTATATGCTCGCAAGTGTTGACGATGGCAAGGATGTCGATCGCCCTATCAATTCACAACCATTATTTTCGCTAATCCTGAAACATGAGGACAGATACATCAAGGATTTAAATTGGAAGTCGGTTTTCGAAACTATTGAAAAATATAAAGTCAAAGTCCCCAACAATCTCGTTAAACCGCTTATCGAGCAGTTTATTCCATTTGGAGATATTTCAGTCGTGGTGGAATTGGTGGACAAATGTCTCGGTTCTATGTGCGATGACACAACTACAAACGAAGAAAAACTCACAACGCTACAAAATAACTTAAAATACGAGTTATCCAAAAGAGATGATGATGATTTTGAATCGTTCTACAAACGACACAAAATCGACAGTTTGGAGGCCATTCAAGACATTCTCAACGACGACATAAAAATTCTGAATTATGTGCTGATACACGTTGTTGTTAAGGCAATAAGTTTGGAAACCCCGTTTAACACTTTGGAAAACGACTTTATCCAAAACATCAAACAAGATATTGAAAAAACGAACAAAGAAAGTCAGTTCAAAAAATTCATCAAACTCAATTTCGATAAGATTGCACACGAACAACTCAAAGACATCACTCGCAAAGAGGAGGATTTGAAACGCATTTCCGAAGCCGTGGGAATAATCAAAGAAATATTGTCTAACATCAAATCAAACAAGTGGGAGGAATAGCCAATGAAAACACATATTCTAAAGGGCGACAGCATCCAACAGGACAAAAACACCCTCTACAACAACATTGAAGATGCCGAGGCTGTTTTTTTACTCGATAATCCAACGATAAAACTTTGCGAGTATATCGACAAACTTGATTTGAAACAGAACAAGCTATTTTATACGATAAAGATTTGCAAAGAAATCAAGCCCATTGATGTTGATTATCAGGGGAAGAATTACACGAAGTTCAGCGACTTACTCCAAGACATCAATCTGGAGGTTGATTCTACGATTGTTGTCAAAGGAGACTTTGACGAAAGTCGCAAAGATGCTGTTCGCACACAACTCAGCGCAATCGTGCAACAACTTGTGTACTTGGGCATTCCTCTTGGCAAAATACAAGTAGTAACAGAAAAGGAAGCAAAAGATTTGGTCATAATAAAGCGTTACGAAGAAAATGTAAATCTTTACGATTCGCTATCAAAAAAAATTTACGACGAAATCGCAGCCAAGAGTTTCCCGAATAATGAAAAACTGAAAGATCAAGTCTTGACTTCCTTAAAAAAGATTCAAGGCTACATTGCAGAAAGCCGTGAAACAGAGTTGAAAGTTGCGGTTGCCGCCTCTAAAAAAAGTGGCAAAAGTGTTATCGTAAATTCTATGTTGGAATGTGAGTTAGCCCCTACAAGTCTTGAACTCGCAACGCCCAACAACTGCGTTTACAAAAAATCGGACAAATACTATCTGAAATACAAGGGCGAAACCAAGTTTTTCGAAACGCCAGAAAATGTAAAAGAGTACATCAAACCGATTTTCAAGAATGCTGAATTTAACGAAAAAGACAAATTCGCCATCGAAGATATGGAAATCGGTTATATCCCAACAACAGAAAATCTTTCGTCGCTGACAATCTACGACACTCCCGGTCCCGATTTGGCGGGATCAGCCCACCACACCGCTGCCGACAATGCAATCAAGGAATCGGACGTTTTGATTTTCCCTATAGACTACACCAAATACCTGACCGACAGTGAAACAAAGTATTTGAAGGACATACGCGAGATTTTTGCAAAGAAAAAGAAATTCTATTCGCTCATCTTCGATATCAACAAAACAGACCAACGTTTTACAAGTGAGGGAGACAAATGTATGGTGAGGGTAATTGATTTTATCCGCGAAAAACTCATCGCAATTGCGCCCGAATTTAAGGATTCTATTATCTTCGGGACATCCGCATTGACCTATTTCAATGTTTTGGAAATTCCCAAAATCACAGGTTGCGAAGATATGCAGAACATATCTGTTGAAGACTTGTATCTCGAATTGGACTCAAGGCTCAATAATCTCAACCTTTCGCAAGACGAAACAGATAAATTGATGTTTATTCAGGAACAGTCTAACAGGTTCAAGAGAACTTTCAATGTCAAAGTAACCAATTTGCAACAAGTAAAGCTGTACAGCGGAATGCCTGACTTGCTCAACTACGTCAACTACATCACACAGAACAAGGCCCGCGCCGAGCGTCTCAACAATCTGATTTACAGCATTGATTCTGAAATTATCAGCATTTGGAACTTGTTCAAGTTTGCTGACTTGGAGAACCAACTTGCAGAAAACAAGGAGAAACACGAAAAGGCGAAGAAAATCTTGGAGACATTCCATAACGAAGTCAAGACCATCTACGACGATAACTATCCCGACATAGTTGAGAAAGCGAAGTTGAAGAAGTTGGATAGCATTGCTCTCCGCAACCGTTTCTTAGAAAAGAACGCTAATTTGAAAAACCTTTCGGGTTTTGTCCGCGAAACTTTCATTGATTCCGAAATCAGCGAACAGAAGTGCATAAACGAAGCAATTGGCAACACTTTCAAAAAGGAATACCGCAAGCAGTTGGAAAAAGCCTTCGAAGCCTCAACTGATTATCGCGAAGATAAAAAGGCACTTCACGAGAATAAAATCCACGAGATTTTCTACAACACCATCAAGTCTAACTTCAACAAAATATTGATAGACAATATCAAACAACAGATTGAAGGTTGCACAGACGAATTGAAAAATGAAACCAAACTCATTCAGAGTGATTTGGTTAAAATTGTCAACGAAAGGCAACAGAAACTTGACTCCGCAATCGACAAGTTGAAAACGTCGTTGAAATCCGACTGCAATATTGAATTTGACATTCAATCAACCACGATTGACTTCGAGTTCAAGTATTCAGGCGAAGCCACTCCGAAACCGCTTGACATCAATGGCGTTGATTACAATGAATTGTGGAAAGCATTGTCTAAATCATTCACAACTTCGACGTTAGGCGACCGTGGAGATTTCATTGGGTTCAGAAATTTCCTCAGCAAATACTTCACTAACGTAAACAAAGTTTGTATCAGTCTTGACAAAAACATGGAAGTTTACGACGAATATTTCAAGCCGATTTTATCTAAAACGGTTGGTGATTCGTTGAAAAATCAAATTGTCTCAACCAAAGACACTTTGACAGCCTTGGTTGAAAAAGTCGTTGACGAGATAATCGAGCAAATGGAAGTCTCAAGTAAAAATGGCAACGAAAACGCGACCCGTGCCAGTAATGCAATTGATAACACACAGGCTTTGTCAGAGAATATTAAACGACTCGAAGAACAGAAAAAAAACTTGGTAGAAATCAGGTCTTGCGTGGAACCATTTCAAGTTTCATGGTCAGAAATAACTAAAACCGAATAAACAATGAGCAGTTTCATCAGCAATTTGCAGTTTGAACGAGTGAAGTACAAAAATCCCGAACTTCTGAAAAAGTTGGACGGGATTCTGTTCCCACACAACGACAAATCCCTTGAAACAATGACGATTGACGAAGTTAACTCCGAACTGGGGAAAGCATTAGAAGACCGTCTTCATCAAGGAACAGCATCCGGCAACATTGAACTATTAGCAAAAAAGGTTTCAAACAATCAAATTGAAATCGACATTTCTTCTACGATTCCTGCTGCCATAAAATTAATATTTAAAAATCAACATCTAATTAACCAAAAGTACAAAGATCATGGCATTAAAGAATCATGAAACTGAGAATCTTAATACTGACAATTTCCTCATCATTGTTTTTTTTGTTATTATTGTAGTTTTGGTCTGTTGCTGGCTTTATAGAAAACCTATAAAAAAGGTCATCAGAAACTTCGTGAAAAAATCGAAGCTTTTCAATTCTTCGATAATAACATCTAAAAAAATTAATGATCTGGACAGACCAGAAATTCCTTCTGAAAAAGAGTTGAAAGAAGCTTTAGAAATCACAAAGTTACTTGATGAAATATACAAGATGGAGGAGTAAAAAAATTTGTCCGTAAATAAAAAGAATCCACAAATAGAAAAAGAGAACAAAACTTTTTATTTTCTATATGTGGTTTCTTTTTGCTAAAATGCGCTCCTAATTGTTACATATATTTTTTTTTAAATCCTTATAGAGAAAGCCTCTCAATATTTTCTCCAACAAAAACGTATTATTTCTTTGATTAGTATCTTCATTTTTTAGTAAAAAGATATAAAATCCAGTATTTACACAAAAAAAGCAAAGACTTCCCCTCTACGAAAAGTTTTTTCTCTAAAAAAATGGTTATTTTCAAAAAAAAAGCTAAATTGCGCCCCGAATGTGTAAAAATAGGTTAGAACATTTTTAACAACAATTACTGCACTGATTTTTCATTATCAACGTTTCAGTAGTCATGAGAAACAATTTTTTAGGTAAATTAATGGCTGTTTTAGCGGCATTGGGTTTTGTCGCTACGGCGAGTGCATCAATCGTTATCAACGAGCTGATGTCAAAGAACGTCTCTTTCAAAACAGACGATCGTTTTCAATTTTCAGGCTGGGCGGAGCTCTATAACAACGGGGCGGAAACCGTAGACATTTCTCTCTACTTCTTCTCGGAAGACCGTCTTAGTCCGACCCAATGGCAAATGGTTGCGCCAGACAACAAACTGGAAATCAAACCGGGTGAATATGCCGTCGTCTATTTCGACGAAACAGAGCAACCGGATAGCGACGATGATGAAAGCGAACCTATTCCGCTTCATGCTGATTTTAAACTGGACGCAAAAAACGGTTGCCTCTACTTAGCCGATGAGTCTGGAAAGGTGATTGACGAAATGTGCTACGACACCGCCTACAGAAACGTGTCCTATGGAAGACTCGTAGATGGGGAGGAGACTTTGGGGTACATGACGCAACCTACCCCCGGAGCCGCAAATATCTCAAGCAGTGTGGCAACAATCAAAACTGCCACGCCTAAATTCTCTATCGCCCCCGGATTCTACACAGAGAATCTTTCCTTGGAGCTTTCTGCAGAGAACACCAACGCTACTATTTATTATACAACAAACGGAGATGAACCAACTACCCAAAGTGCTAAATATGAGAGTGCCATCTCTATCACCCAAAACACTCCTGTAAGAGCAATTTGTGTTGTAGAGGGTGAGATGCCAAGCGACGTTGTAACGGCCACCTACTTCATCAACGAGACCGTACATAAACTTCCTATCGTCTCTCTTGTTTCCGACTCCGCTCTTCTTTTTGGAGACGAGTTAGGATTATTGGTGGCAGGTGTAAATGGCGCAGAAGTTCCTTCTGGATGTAACGGACCAGACAGAAGAGCGAACTACCAAAACGATTGGGACAGACCTGCCAATTTTGAATTCTTCGACAGAAATAAACAACCACAAATCAGTCAAGAGGTCAAAATCGGAAATTTTGGTGGATGCTCTCGTACGAAGTACATCAAATCAATTAAGGTAAATGCAAGCAAGACGCACGGAGACAACAAACTGGAATACTCAATCTTCGAAGAAAAACCACATTTGAAATGGAAAAGCGTGGTACTCCGTAACGCAGGAAACGACTTCGGACGTTCCTACCTAAGGGACGGTTTCATCCAAACGCTCACAATCGGTCAAATGGACATTGACCATCAGGCATACCAACCTTCAATAGTGTTCATCAACGGAGAGTTCTACGGAATGCTTAACATCCGTGAACGCTCCAACAAGGATTTCGTCTACTCAAACTATGGACTGGATGAAAATGAGATTTTCATCAATGAAGGAAACTATGGAAACGACTCTGAGAGCGGCTATGGAGATTTGCAAGAACTTTGCGAAAAAGAGGATATGAATGAAGAGGGATTCTTCGATTACATAAATCGTCATATCGACATCAACGAGTTCCTCAACTACTTCTTGGTAGAGATGTATTGCGGAAACCAAGATTGGCCGGGAGGAAACATCAAATGCTGGAAAAAAAGAAGTAATCTCGGTCCGAATACAGACGGAAGATGGCGTTGGATTCTCTATGACACAGAGTTTAGCACCTCTCTGTATTCAAGAACCACAGCATCCAACTGCTTTTCTTACGCCAACAAACATAAATTGTTCAAACCGTTGACCCAAAATGACATCGTCAGAGAGAGATTGCTTGCAAAATTCTGCGTGCATTTGGCGACGACTTTTGAACCTAAACGTGCTAACCACATTTTGGATAGTCTCATCAACAACATCACTCCTGATGTGGATCGCCATATCCAAAAGATCAACGATGCTTACAAATTGGAGGAAAAATTCGAGGATGACATAAATGACATAAGACAATTCGTAGACAACCGTATAAAATACATACACAAGTATATCAAAACGAATTTTAAAGCTTTTGGTATCGACACCATGCCGATCAGAATCTTCTCTGAACTTCCTACAGCCACCTACAAAATCAACGAGGAACCGATTCGCCAATCAGATTTTAGCGGTCACTTCTTCACGAAAACAAATTGTAGAATTGTAGCGAATGAACCGGAGGGATATAAGTTCGACCACTGGAAAATTACAATTCCAGATAGCATCCAGCCAAAGGTATTCACCTTGAAGGACACCGCTTTCTGCGACACCTTCTGTGGTGGAGTGTTCGAGGCAGTATATGTTCCAAATCCAGCCTACACACCAAGTGCAAACAACATCTACTTCAATGAAGTGTGCGCATCAAACAGCATCTTTGTTGACGAAAGCAGAGAGGCTGAAGACTGGATCGAGTTCTACAACTTCAGTGATTCTGATGTGAAAATGGGCGGTCTTTTCTTATCTAACAACAAAGAAAATTTAGGTCTTTTTGAGATACCTGACACTGACGAGACGATCATCAAAGCAAAAGATTATATCGCATTCTGGGCAGACAAGGACACTACAGATGGCGCATTGCACCTCAACTTCAAGTTGACGGTTGGCATTAAGACGACCCTCTTCCTTTCTAAAAAGAATGGGGATAATTTTGAAATCATAGACTCAGTGACTTATGCTCCTCATAAAGAGAATGAATCACTTGCTCGTTTCGGCAACTACTCTAAGGAGGGAACCGTTTGGAAACTAACAGGAAGAACCACGTTCAAAAAACAAAATATCTACGGTCACCTTTTGGATGCTGAAACAATCGTATCAGGAGAAAATATCGCAACCATCTACCCTAACCCGGTAGAAAACGAACTATTCTTCTCCTTCTCATGGGAAAATGCAAGTAATTGTGTACTCTACTCGATAGGTGGCGAAGCAATTATGAACTTTGAAGCAAAAACAGGGGATAGCATCAACTTAGAGGGATTGACTCCGGGCTTCTATATGATTGCGATAGAGACTCCAAACGGCAGAATTACCGCAAAAGTGATTAAAAAGTAACATAAATTTTCCAAACAAATGAAATACCTGATAGTATCAGATATTCATGGATCACTTCCAGCACTCGAAAGGGTGCTGGATTTTTTCCATGAAAAAAAGTGCGACATGATGATCTTGCTGGGGGACATCCTCAACTATGGTCCGAGAAATGGTCTTCCCGATGGACTAAATCCAATGGAGATTGCCAACAAACTAAATAGCATGAGTGACAAAATAATGGCAATCAGGGGAAATTGCGACTCAGAAGTCGACCAAATGCTACTGGATTTCCCTATCCTGTCTGATTATCTGCTGCTGTGCGACGAGGGGAAAAAGATTTTTCTGACTCATGGACACATATACAATGAAAACAATCTACCCAAAGGGAAGTTCGATTTGATCGTCTACGGGCATACACATCTTTGGAAAGCAGAAAAAATCAACGACACCCTCATCTGCAACACCGGCTCTCCAACATTTCCCAAAGGAGGCAATCCAAAAACATTTTGCATTTATGAGAAAAATACAATTTCACATTTTGACCTAACGGGCAATCTTCTGAAAGAAACCCTTGTCTAATAAGCGATAACCCATCACCCTTAAAAAGTGTTCCGCAAAGAACACTTTTTTTTATACCCCCCTTTCACCAACCCAAAACTGACATTTTGTCACCTTAACTGACAAATCATTCTTCATAAAAAATTTTTTTCTGACAAAAAAACACCGTTTTAAGAAAAATTCCAATTGGCATACAATTTGATTTATTTATATCGAAGCGTTGAATGAAACCAGCGCATAAAATATGAATAATAAAAAAATTTAATAAATATGGGAAAAATTATCGGAATTGACTTAGGAACCACAAACTCCTGTGTCGCAGTAATGGAAGGTAATGAGCCAAAAGTCATTACAAACAGTGAAGGAAAAAGAACAACACCTTCTGTTATCGGGTTTATCGACGGAGGTGAGCGTAAGATTGGAGACCCTGCAAAAAGACAGGCGATCACCAATCCACAAAAGACAGTTTTCTCTATCAAACGTTTCATGGGAGAAAACTTCGACAATGTACCAAAGGAGATCGCTCGCGTCCCTTACAAGGTGGTTCGCGGAGACAATAACACACCTCGTGTAGACATTGACGGTCGCCTCTACTCTGCTCAAGAAATTTCTGCAATGATACTTCAAAAGATGAAAAACACTGCAGAAGAGTATTTGGGAGAGACTGTAACAGATGCAGTAATCACTGTACCTGCTTACTTCAACGACGCACAACGTCAAGCTACAAAAGAGGCAGGAGAAATCGCAGGTCTTAACGTTAGACGTATCGTAAATGAGCCAACCGCTGCTGCATTGGCATACGGTTTGGACAAGAAGAGCCAAGACATGAAAATTGTCGTGTTCGACTGTGGTGGTGGTACTCATGATGTGTCTGTCCTTGAATTGGGAGACGGCGTGTTTGAGGTAAAATCAACAGACGGAGATACTCACTTGGGTGGAGATGATTTCGACCAAAAGATTATCGACTGGTTGGTTGAAGAGTTCAAATCTGACAACTCTGGCGTAGACTTGAGCAAAGACCCTATGGCTTTGCAACGTTTGAAAGAGGCTGCAGAAAAGGCTAAAATCGAGTTGTCTAATACACTATCAACTGAGATCAACTTGCCTTACATCATGCCAGTGGATGGTGTTCCTAAGCACTTGGTTAAAACATTGAGCCGTGCAAAATTCGAACAATTGGTAGACGACTTGGTACAACGCACAATCGAGCCTTGTAGAACAGCGTTGCAAAATGCAGGTTTGAGCGTTGGAGATATTGACGAAATCATCCTTGTAGGAGGTTCTACTCGTATCCCTGCTATCCAAGAAGCGGTTGAAAAATTCTTTGGAAAAGCTCCTTCAAAGGGTGTAAACCCTGATGAGGTTGTTGCTATCGGCGCTGCAATCCAAGGAGGTGTATTGACCGGAGAGGTGAAAGACGTATTGTTGTTGGATGTTACCCCACTTTCTTTGGGTATTGAGACTATGGGAGGTGTCATGACTCGCTTGATTGAAGCCAACACTACCATCCCAACTAAGAAGTCTGAAACATTCACCACTGCAGTGGACAATCAACCTTCTGTTGAAATTCATGTGTTGCAAGGAGAGCGTTCAATGGCAAAAGACAACAAGACGCTTGGTAAATTCCACTTGGACGGAATCATGCCTGCTCGTCGTGGAGAACCTCAAATCGAAGTGACTTTCGACATCGACGCAAATGGTATCGTTAATGTTTCCGCAAGAGACAAGGCGACTGGCAAGGAACAAAAAATCCGCATCGAGGCTTCAAGCGGTTTGAGCGACGACGAAATCAAGAGAATGAAGGCTGATGCAGAGGCAAACGCAGAAGCAGATAAGAGAGAGAAGGAGCGCATTGATAAAATCAACCAAGCTGATAGCGTGATCTTCCAAACAGAAAAGAACTTGAACGAGTTTGGTGATAAGATCCCTGCTGACAAAAAAGCAAACATCGAATCGGCTCTCAACAAGTTGAAAGATGCGCACAAGGCTCAAGACATCAATGCTATCGACGCTGCTATTAACGAAGTAAACTCTGCTTTCCAAGCAGCTTCTCAGGACATGTACAATGCTCAAGCTCAGTCTCAAGGAAATCCTAATCCGGAGGCAGGCTCAAGCAGCAACAGTTCTAACAAGGACAACGACATCACTGATGTGGATTTCGAGGAGGTAAAGTAAGGTAGAAATTTTTCTACTCCATATAAAAGAACCGCAGCTTAGCAAGTTGCGGTTCTTTTTGCATTGTTCGAGTCTACATTTTCTTTTAATGTTTTGACTATAGGGAATCGCATAAACGATCGTAATAGCCAATATTGCAACTCAGCATATTATAGTATCACGATTATTTTCTATCTTTGCTACAGGTTTTATATCGCTCGACTAAAATGAAATTCACACTCTTAATTCATATTATCTCATGGATTCTGGCGTTGGTCTTAACACTACTCACACCAGAAAACGGTTTTGTAAGGTATGATGCCAACATAATTTGCTGGGGCTTAGTTTTCTTCTCTGCCCTATTACTGTTCATCTTAAACATCATACGGAAGAGCTGGAAAATTTCAATTTATTATGCTCTGATAGTGTTGGGAACAGGGTTTGCGCTGTTGTTGTATTCTACTCTCTTCCGCTCTCCAAGAGTCGCCGAATCTTCACATTATGTAGTTCGTCATATCATTCCCGGTTTTGGAATAGATGGTGGATATTTTCGGCTGTATGAGAAAGACGAACTTTGGGAGAAACTCCATTCCGATTTGGCTCGTGACGAGATCGTCTATAATCTGAAAGATTTTCAAGAATATGAAAAATGGGGCGCAGTGTCATTTTGTTTGGAACTGAAAGAGACATGGAAAAAAGAAATGGGAATAACGGATGCCGATAGTTGCACCTCCTATTATGTGCAGATTATCGACAAAGAGAAAGCCCAACCACATATACCTCAAATCAACGAATTGGGAATAAAACTAAATGCTAAAATTAAATAACCTGACAAAATGAGAGAAGAAACAATATTCAAGAACGAATGGATCAACCACTTTAAACTCACAGCAAAATCCCCAACTAAATTTTACAAAACCGCAGGATGTTTTGCTTTAGTATTTGATTTTCCAAAAATCTACGGAGAACTCCAACCTCATTTCGTGATTTATCCTTTATGGAAAAAAGATATTAAAGATTGCTTTTCCGCACCTCTCTTCTTACACACAATCAACAACAATAAGGGTCTTAAATATCAAGAACCACTCTCAAAACTGCTTGAACAGAAAGAGACCTTGTTTGCTGACACCGAAAGGTACTTAAGCTTCAACCTCATGGAAGATATTAAAAAAGAAGACATTCTAAGACTTGTCGACCACACTTGGGAAAACGAAAGCACTTGTTATCTCCATCCTCAAATAATAAGATTAAAATCATACATGGCGACATTCCTAAACGACCAAAAACTTTTCGACCAAACAGTTACTCTAATGGAAGAATTCTATCAAGACCACAAAGAGTGGATGGACAAAGGTTACGGAGGTGCAACATGGAAAGAGAGTCTTGCAACTGTATTTACGGACAGACAAGCGATTTTGGACAAAATAGAAGAAAACATTGCAAATAGTAAAATTAAAGAAAGTGTAAAATTGATCGGATGAATTGTTTTTTCATTGTCTTTTGATAAATTTGCATATTATCAAAGAGGAATTTTGAATCAAATGAAATCGTCAGTATGAAAAAAAAAGAGGTTTTTAAAATTTTTTGCTATTGGGGTATTTTACTTGCTCTATTTTCATGTTCTGGAAAAAAATCGGAACCCGTTCAAGAAACAGCTGATGAAGACTCCTTGATTTCCTTGGAAGACACCGTTGTCAGCTATGCGACAATCGCTGCTGTCGGTGATGTCATGGTTCACCGCTGGCAGATGCAGAGAGCCTACAATGCTGCAGATTCTTCTTTCGATTTCACTCCCTCTTTTAAATATGTCAAACCAATTATCGAAGATGCTGATTTTGCCATTGGAAATTTAGAGACCACCTTTGCAGGGAAAAACCAAGGACGGACTAATGCGGTATACGGATATAGTTGCTTCCCTTTTTTTAATGCTCCGGAAGCGATGGCTACCGCACTGAAAGACGCTGGATTTGACCTCTTTTCTACTGCCAACAACCACTCATTAGATACAAAGATTTCGGGATTATGCCACACGTTGGACATCTTAGACTCCGTCGGGCTATATCATGTTGGGACATATCGAAACCTACAAGAGAGCGACTCTTCTTGCATTATTCCCATCAACGGAATAAAAGTTGGTTTTATGGGATGCACCAATAGTCTGAATGGCAACACACTAAAAAGTGCTGATGCTTTTTCCATAAATGAATTTAGGAAACAAGACTCTGCCAAAGTTGCAATATTATGTGAAAAAATAAAAAAATTGAAAGACAAGGGGGCTAATGTAGTCATTGCGATGGTACACTTCGGAGAAGAGTATCAACGGAACCCCAACCGTAGACAAAAACAGACGGTTGAGGCTTTCGCAAAGGCTGGTGCTGATGTGATTTTAGGAAGTCATCCTCATATATTGCAAAATCTGGAATGGCACACCGTTAGCCAAAATGGGATAGAGAAAAAAGTTTTAGTCGCTTACTCAATGGGGAATTTTATTTCCAGCCAGATTCAGAGAGACAGCATTCTAAAGGACGTTGGCGCAATTTTAAAATTCAGAATAAAAAAGAGCCAAGAAGGTATTACAATAGACCAATTGTCTGTGATGCCAACCTACTCCTATTGGAATTCTCGTGAAATAGGAGTTGTGCCACTTATCAAAGCCTACCACGACCTGAAATCATACCCTTGCCTGACACAAAGAGGTCGACGTGACATAAAAAGATCAAAACAGCAAACGATAGATGTTTTGACCTCAACACTTAAAAACCAGTATGAAATAGACACGGTAAGTGGATTTATAAAATTTTCGGAAGAGCCTCAACATCTTGCTCCGTAATTTAGGAATTTTTAAAGGAAAGCATTACCTTTGCACCACTATATTGTGTAAGGTAAATTTCTAAAAAAATGTCAGTTTTAAAAACTAAGCGTCATGCGCGCAAAGCTTTGTTGAGCCAATACTTTTTTATGGGCTTCATATTTGCGACGCTCTTTTCTCGTTTTCCATCTGTTCAGGAACATTATGGACTCTCCATTTCGGAACTTTCCATGATGCCATTTTTCATGTCAATTGGTTCGTTATTGATGATGCCCTTTTGCGGACATCTCGCAGCTAAGTATGGCAGTAAAAAACTCTCCGCCATGGGGTATGTCTACATGACATTATTCTCGCTGCTCTTGCTGATGCCCTCAAAGTTCTTGATATACCCCTTCTGCATGGTTTATGGGATTTTTGTCTCCCTAACAGACATCTCCATCAACGCCAACTCCATCATTGTCGAGAAAGCCTATAAACGTCCGATAATCGGTCTTTTCCATGCGTTCTTCTATGTAGGAGTAGGTGCAGGCGCGATTTTGAGCATTATTTGTCTCACAATTGGGATTCATGTTGTGGCTCATTTTGCTTTTGTTTCGCTCCTTTCTGTCATTCAGTTTTATTTTGTTCGAACATTTTTCTTAAAAGAGACTCCCTCAAAGAATTGCGTTCCTCATAAATTTAAACTACTTCTACCTAAGGGAACTCTTTTGCTCCTCTCGTTTATCGCACTATGCGGAAGGATTATAGAAGGAAGCGTGTCGGATTGGAGTACCTACTACATGAAAGAGATCATCACATTGGAAGAGAACATCGCTCCTGTCGGACTCCTCATCTACGCCTCATTCATCTCCTTCGGAAGATTTTTCGGTGATGCCATCAGAAAACGTTTCAGTGGACAAACCATCCTTTTAGGATGCAGTTTTCTTGCGATGCTCGGTTTGGGCATCATGATCATGAAGACCGACTTGTATTATGCAGTGACAGGTCTATTCGTTTCTGGTCTTGGTCTTTCTTGTTTAGTTCCAATCATCTATAGTTTGGCAGGAAACACCCAAGATGTGAGTCCGGGAACTGGCATCGCCATGGTGAACACCATCAGCGGAACAGGTTTTCTTTTTGGACCTTTTGTGATTGGTATGATTGGAGAGAAATATGACATGCACGTCTCTTTCATCTACATTTTCGCATTGTCTGTGATCTTGTTCATTTTATCAAGCATCTTCTGGAAAAAGAAAGGTTTATAAATTGGTATACCTTATTTCCGCAACACTAATTCCTGAATCTTATTTTCTTATTTACACAATTTTTGGACACTGTCGTTCTCAGTAACAGAAGGTTGCTGAGAACTGTCTATTTGTAGTGGTTGAAATTCTATTTCAACAAGAGTAAAAATCACATCTTACTCCATATCTTGTACATCCGGATATTCAATAATATCTATTC
>CALFTM010000105.1 GCA_937916355.1 uncultured Bacteroidales bacterium | reverse complement strand
AAATCACTCCTTTCGGAGGCATATTTTCAATCATGGAGCGTTTTGACGCTCTCCTATAGTCAATTCACCATAATTTAATTTAAAAAGTATGTGTAGAACCCATCTAAATTTTACGAAAAAAAACATTATCTTTGTGGCTTAGATAGTAGGCGGGTTTGTCGCTGGCATGAAACAGGGTCAGAGGAAAGTCCGGGCAACAGATGAGGCCATGCTTCCTAACGGGAAGTCGTCCGTGAGGGTGAACGTCCGTAGAAGAAAATAACCGCCAGTTTCGGCTGGTAAGGGTGAGAAGGCGGGGTAAGAGCCCACCAAGACTTGGGGTGACCCGGTCGTTGTACGAGTCATGGGTTGTAAGACCAAATATACCGGCGCATGTAGGATTCTCATCTCCGATGTCGGGGGGTAGGTTGCTTGAGGCTTATGGTGACATAAGTCCTAGATAAATGACAAACAATCCTTCGGGATTACAGAACTCGGCTTATACGCCTGCTATCTTTTTATATTTTAATTAAGGCTATATGGAAAAAAACAACATACCAACAGAATTTGATGTGCCGCAAAAATTTTCCCTAAAAGGGATAATCATGAAAATTCGGGAAGGAAAGGATCTTGACTCTCCGATTTTGCGTGTCTCACACTACCTTTATCTGTTTGTGTTCCATATTGTTCGTTTTTTTATTGAGCGACGCATCCATATCCGTTCTGCAGCCCTTACGTACTACATTACATTTGCCCTTGTGCCGCTTGTGGCGTTCATCATGGGTATCGCAAAGGGTTTTGGTTTTGATTCATATCTTAGAGATGAATTGTATTATCATTTTCCGACCTACGGCGACGCTATCAACACACTGTTGGATATGGTTCAGAAGTATTTGGAACACACGCAAAATGGGGCATTTGTCGGAATAGGTATTTGCATGTTGCTTTGGTCGGTTTTCCGAATGTTCAATCAGATAGAGAGAGCATTCAACGACATCTGGGGAATTGAGACGAAACGTCCCTTGAAAAATAAAATCCCCAACTACATTGCAATCGTTTTTTTTGTCCCTTTGCTGATATTGTTCAGTAGTGCGGTCTCTTTCTATTTTAATTATGCGATACAATATTTCAGCTCCTCGTATCTTATCAGTCCGTCGCTGAAATTTTTGTTAATGATACTGCCTTATTTTGTATCATGGATCTCTTTTACATTGTTGTATTGGTTTATTCCCAATACACAAGTGAATTTCAAATATGCTGCGATTTCAGGCTTGATATTCAGTCTCGCATTTATGATATTCAAGGAGGGGTATCTCTATGCTCAATCGTGGATGACCAGTTATAATGCCGTATATGGAACATTGGCCGCGATTCCATTTTTATTGATGTTTTTGCAGATGACATGGGTACTCATTTTATTGGGGTGTTCCTTTTCATTTACAGCACAATGTTTGAAACGTTTTGAACATGATGAAGACGTGCGTCAGATGAGTCACCGTTATTTTGAGTTCGCATCATTGGTGGTGACGAAAGTATGCACAGACCGCTACCTTGCCAACCAACCCTATGTCACTTTAGGAGAACTGACTGAATTGATGCCCTATAGAATGGCAAAAGCGTGTGCCGACAAATTGTGTCGTGCCGGCGTTTTAGATAAAGTTGAAATGGAGTATGGGAAATTTGGTTACCGACCGCGCCCTGAGTTGGATCAGCTGACTGTCTTTAAGTTCTATTTGGCGATTGATGAGGAGGGAACTTCTAATGAGCAGTTCTCGTTGCATAAAAATCCTAAATTTGCATATTTGTGGGATTATGTGGAAGCAACACGCAAGAGTGTTTGTGACATGGAGTCTCCTTTGATAAAGTATTTAAATAATGACAAATATGAGAAATAAGAAATTTATAAAATACTGTAGCCAAACCATTTTGGGAGGCATGCTCCTTCTAACTTCATGTGGAGGAGAGGACACAAATAATAAAGACGTTGAAAATATGGATAATGTATTCTTTCAGGAGGTGTTTAACACCCCACATCAGACGATTCCGTTTGATAAAATCAAACTATCAGATTATCTTCCTGCGATGAGGGAGGGCTTTCGTCGCCATGATGCGGAAATTGATGCGATTGTGAACAACCCCGATGCACCCACATTTGAAAATACGATTGTGGCGTTGGAGCGTTCAGGTCAATTTTTATCACGTGTGCAGTATGTCTTCTACAACTTATTGAGTGCGGAGACCTGCGAGGAGATGGATAGTATCGCTAATGAAATTTCTCCTGAAGAGACTGAACACAGCACCAATATCACGTTGAATGAGAAACTCTTCAAAAGAGTGGAGTGTGTCTATGAGCAAAAAGATAGTCTTAATCTCACAGCAGAGCAGCGGACACTTTTGCAAGAGACCTACGACTCTTTTAAGAATCATGGAGCAACTTTACAAGGGGCTGACCGTGAGAAGTATAAGGAATTGAGCCAAAAACTTTCACTCCTTTCCTTGCAATATGGACAAAATGTTTTGAATGCGACCAACCAGTATAAGATGGTGCTGACGGAGGAGTCTCAATTGGCAGGTCTGCCACAGTCCTTAAAAGATGCCGCAAAGGAGAAGGCAAAACAGAAGAATGTGGAGGGCTGGTGCATAGACCTGACCTATCCGAGCTACGTTCCATTCTTGAAATATGCAGAAAATAGGGAGCTTAGAAAAGAGTTGCACACAGCCTACAATACCAAAGCGATGAGCGGAGAGTATGATAATCGTGAAATCGTGAAGGAGTTGGTGAACATACGCCTTGAAATGGCGAAGTTGTTAGGCTACGACAATTATGCGGATTATAAATTGAAAGACCGTATGGCGGAAAATAAAGAGAATGTCTACAATTTGCTCAACCAACTATTGGACGCATATAAACCGACTGCCAGAAAAGAGATCGAGGAGGTGCAGTTGTACGCCAACCGACATGGCGCGGATTTTACCGTTATGCCATGGGACTGGTCTTTCTATTCAGAAAAGTTGAAAGAGGAGAAGTATAACGTGAATGATGAATTGTTGCGTCCCTATTTTGAATTGGAGAAGGTGAAAAAAGGAGTCTTCGGATTGGCCACTCGCCTTTACGGACTAACATTTAAACGCAATGAGGCAATTCCTGTCTACCATCCAGAAGTGGAAGCGTATGAAGTATTCGATAAAGATGGCAGTTTCTTGGCAGTCTTTTATGCAGATTTCCATCCAAGGGAAGGAAAGAGGGGTGGAGCATGGATGACCGAATACCTCTGCCAGCATATTGATGAGAATGGTGTGAATATTCGCCCTCATATCTCAATTGTGACTAATTTCTCTCGTCCGACCGAGAATCACCCTGCTTTGCTCACATTTGATGAACTCACCACGTTCATGCACGAATTCGGACACTCTTTGCATGGAATGATGGCGAACACCACATACGGAAGTGTTGCAGGAACGAATGTCTATAGGGATTTTGTGGAGTTGCCTTCTCAACTGTTGGAAAACTGGGCGTTTGAGAAGAGTTATTTAGACTCCTTCGCAGTACATTACCAAACAGGAGATTTGATACCGGTCGAATTGATTGAAAGTATTCGTAATTCAGCAAATTTCAATACCGGTTATGCAACATTACGACAATTGAGTTTCGGTCTGTTAGATATGGCTTGGCATACATTGACCCAACCATTCGACGGTGATGTTTTATCATTTGAACAAGAGGCTTGGAAATCGGCACAAACACTTCCTTCTGTTGAAGGTAACTGCATGAGTGTGCAGTTCAACCATATCTTCTCAGGAGGCTATTCAGCTGGTTATTATAGTTATAAATGGGCAGAGGTGTTGGATGCGGATGCCTTTTCGGTTTTCCAAAAGGAGGGTATTTTTAATCAAGAGACTGCCGATCGATTCAGAACTGAGGTGCTATCAAAAGGAGGTAGCGAACATCCGATGGTGCTTTATAAGCGATTCAGAGGTTGTGAGCCAACTATCGAGCCATTGTTGAAAAGAAATGGGATTATAAAATAAATCAGATAGTTACTTCGTTTTTTTTATGCCAGATGAAAAATTTGTCTTGTTAACATAATTTAATGGTGACATTTTGGCAGATGTTGTATATTTGGCAAAGAATTTGAAGATGTATAGTTAAAAGCGATGTCAAACTAATAAATGTTATAATTATGAATGCATATTGGATATTGATGATTGTTATCATGGTGTTAAGTTACGGTGTTCAATGGCTTTTAAAAAGTCGTTTTGAAAAGTATTCTGCAGAACCGATTCAGTTGTCTGGTAAAGAGGTGGCGGAAAAGATGCTCCGTGATAATGGTATCACAGATGTTCGTGTGTCTCATGTTCCGGGATCATTGACAGACCACTATAATCCTGTGGATAAAACATTAAATTTGAGTGATGCAGTCTATAACGAAAGAAATATTGCGGCAGCAGCGGTTGCTGCTCATGAGTGTGGTCATGCTGTTCAACATGCGACTGGTTATGCGTTCTTAAAGATGCGTTCAGCATTAGTTCCAGTCGTGAGTTTCGCCAGCAATTGGGTTCAATGGGTGCTGTTAGCAGGAATCTTGTTGATAAACACATTCCCAAGTTTGTTGTTGATCGGGATTATCTTGTTCGCATTGACCACATTGTTCAGCATAGTAACATTGCCGGTTGAAGTAAATGCCTCTTCTCGTGCTTTGGATTGGTTGTCTCAGGCTGGCATCACCAATGCCCAGTCATATCCAATGGCAAGAAAAGCGTTGTCTTCTGCAGCATACACCTATTTCGTGGCTGCGATCAGTTCACTTGGAACGTTGTTGTATTACGTCATGATATACATGGGTCGTAGAGACTAAAAAAAATAAAACATTACATAAAGCAATAACCAAAAGTGGGGTGTGATTTGTCGCATCCCTCTTTGTGGTAAATTTAGAAAAAAAATTCATGGGAATAACAGAGAAACTACAAGGAAAAAAAGAGAAGATGGAGCAAGAGGTGAGAGCGAGAATCGAAGAATTCAACTCCCTCATCAGTGTTTATTTGCAAGCAGCCTTTGCTTCACAATTGGGGATTTTGGATCTACGGATGCTTCCTCAGCTGAAAATTTTCAAACATAAGTTCAATCTTATGAGCCAAGGGCGTTTGGGGAACGCCGAGAAAGCGTTTGTCAGCAAATTGATGATCAATGAATATAAACTTACAGAGGATTTCTTCAAAGAGATTGATGCTTCTGTCAAGAAGGTATGCAAGCGTCAGCAGGATATGCAGACCTATTCCATCTATTTTCAAAATCTTTCTCAAAATCTCTTTTTGTCGGTGGCTTCAGAGATGCAGTGGTCTCTTCGTTTGCCAGCTTTTTTCAGTTCATTGATAAAATCTTCCATGAAAGATGCCGTTCACAAGGTGTTGACGGGTACAGATTTCAAGGCAGGAGATGCGCGAAAAGCCGCAATCGTTGTGAGGGAACTGAGCAATAAGATGAAACTGAGCGAAAAATGGTTGCTGCAATATGCTTACCCCGTCTTGATGTTGTCAAAAGGTGCAAAAATTAAATAAACGATTGATTTTCAAATTTTATGATTGATGAGCTTAGACTGAAATTCAATAAACTGATGGAGAATGATGAGCTTCTTTGGACAAAAGAGGAGCTTCATTTTTTGCGTTCCACTTATGATGAACTTTTTTCACATTTGTCGGATGACGTTCAGTCTTGTAAGCGAATTTTAGAGGTTGCCGAGATTCTATGCAATGAGGCGAATGTAGGAAAACTGTCAGTCTTTTCGCTTCTGTTGTATCGAGCAGTCCAGAGCGGATGCTATGCGAAAGAGTCTGTCAAAAAGGATTTTGGTGAACAAGCGCATAGTATCATAAAAGGATTGTTTACAGCAAAAGAACTCTACGCTAAAAACCCTTCCGTAGAATCAGAGAATTTCAGGAAATTGCTTATGACGATGGTTGAGGATGTCCGGGTCGTGATTATCCTCATTTGTAAGCAACTCTATCTGATGCGTACAATTGAAGAGTATGATGAGGAGAGACGGATGAAAATCGCCCAAGAGGCATCCTTTCTCTATGCTCCATTGGCGCATCGTCTCGGTCTTTATCGAATCAAGTCTGAATTGGAGGATTTGTCCCTAAAACAGACGAACCTGAGTATCTACAAAGAGATCGCAGGTAAATTGGCGGAGACAAAACATGATAGGGAGCGATACATCAAATCGTTTATCGAACCGCTAAAGTTGCAATTGGAGAGAGAGGGATTTAAATTTACCATTAAAGGAAGAACTAAATCCATCTATTCTATTTGGAATAAAATGCGGAAGCAAAACACTCCATTCGAAAATATTTATGACCTTTTCGCCATCCGTATTATTCTCGATACTCCTTTGGAAAAAGAGAAATCGGAATGTTGGCAGGTCTACTCCATTGTGACGGATAAGTATCAACCCAATCCAAAACGTTTGAGGGATTGGCTTTCGATACCCAAATCTAATGGTTATGAGTCGTTGCACACTACCGTGATGGGTCCGGAAGGAAAATGGGTAGAGGTACAGATCCGAACCATAAGAATGGATGAGGTGGCAGAAAAAGGTTTTGCAGCCCATTTCAAATATAAAGGCATAAAAAGTGAAGCCGGTTTGGATTCATGGCTCTCAAATGTCAGGGAGTTGTTGGAGAGCCCTCAAACAAGCAATGTCGAGCGGATGGACGACTTTAAACTGAGTCTCTACCGTAAAGAGATTTTTGTCTTCACCCCCAAAGGAGATTTAGAAAAGTTGCCACAAGGGGCGACCATTTTGGACTTTGCATTTCAAATTCACTCAAACCTTGGTAGTCGTTGCATAGGAGGTAAAATCAATGGGAAAAGTGTTCCTATCCGAACTGAATTGTCAAATGGCGACCAAGTCGAAATCGTGACCAATAACAGTCAAGTTCCACGCAAAGAGTGGCTCTCTTTTGTGAAAACCTCAAAAGCGAAAACCCGAATCAAGCAGTTTTTGCGTGAGCAGGAGGCTCAATACATGGAAGAGGGGAAAGAGTTGCTGAAACGTCGGTTGAAGAATTGGAAAATCGCTTATGATGAGTCGATAGTTTCTCGTTTGGCAATCAAACTCAACTATAAAACTGTCCAAGAGTTTTATCATGCGTTGGCAGAAGATAGAGAAGATTTGGGCAAGGTGAAAGAGTTGTACCTTCTTTGTTCGGAAAAAGATGGATTTGTCAATGAGCCGGTTTCAGTTGAGAATTATGAGCGCGAGACCGAATTGCAATATATTTCAAGGCAAGACGATTGTCTTATCATTGATGAACATTTGAAAGGGGTGGACTACTCTCTCGCAAAGTGCTGTAATCCAATCTATGGAGATGAGATTTTCGGATTCGTCTCTGTCAATAATGGAATCAAAGTGCATCGAACGGATTGTCCAAACGCACCTCAGATGATGTCTCGTTTCGGTTATCGTTTCATTCGTGCAAGATGGTCGGGTAAGTCTGATAAGAAGTATCCTGCCACACTTTTCGTTGTGGGGAATGATGATATTGGCATTGTGACCAATGTCACATCTTTAATCCAAAAGGAGACGAAAATTTCTCTGCGTTCGATTTCTGTGAATACTGTGGACGGTCTTTTTCAAGGCACACTCACAGTGTTAGTTTCCGAAATGCAGGATTTGGAAAAATTGATTAATAAAATACGAGTGATAAAGGGTATAAAGTCGGTTTCTCGAAATTGATGGAATTTTGACAATACCCTTCAAATTTAAAGAATAATAGATCATTATGTTTTCAGGAATAGTAGAGGCGACCGCTAAGGTGGTTGCAATCAGGAAAGAGGGTGATAATGTTCATTTCACATTGACTTGCCCTTTTGTGGAAGAACTAAAAATAGACCAAAGTGTAGCGCATAATGGAGTATGCTTGACGGTTGTCAGCATTGAAAACGGGAATTATGTCGTGACGGCGGTTTCCGAAACGCTCAGAAGATCGAATTTAGGACTTTTGAAAGAGGGCGATTGGGTAAATGTAGAACGTAGCATGCAGATGAACGGACGATTGGACGGGCATATTGTGCAAGGACACGTAGACCAAACAGCAAAGTGCATCAGCAGAGTAGAGCAGAATGGTAGTTGGTACTTTACTTTTCAATACGAAAGTGATCCAGAAATGGTGCGCAAGGGTTATGTGACAGTTGAGAAGGGGTCTGTGACGGTGAATGGAACAAGCCTTACAGTCTGCGATTCACAACTGGACCGTTTTTCAGTTGCAATTATCCCATATACTTTCGAACATACCAATTTTTGTAAAATAGAAGAAGGTACGGTTGTAAACTTAGAATTTGACATTATCGGAAAATATTTAAGTCGGATGATGGAAGTTCGCTAAAAAAAGAGTATCTTTAAATCCGAATTTAAAAAAGAATATAAAAGTAAAAAAATAACCAAATGCAGAAAGAATTATTGTTGGCAGACGAAGCAATCGCTCAAGGTGCGATTGACGGCGGATTGTCGGGAGTGTACGCCTATCCGGGAACTCCTTCAACTGAAATTACTGAGTATATACAGAATTCAAAACAAGCGAAAGAACGCAATATCCACAGTCGGTGGTCTTCTAACGAGAAGACGGCGATGGAGAGTGCCTTGGGTATGTCGTACGCTGGTAAGAGAGCGTTGGTCTGCATGAAACATGTGGGAATGAACGTGGCGGCAGACTGTTTTGTGAACTCTTCCATCACAGGTGTGAACGGTGGACTGATGGTTTTGGCTGCTGATGACCCATCAATGCACTCTTCTCAGAATGAGCAAGATTCCCGTTTCTATGGAAATTTTGCGATGATTCCGATGTTAGAACCTTCAAATCAACAAGAAGCCTACGATATGGCTTATAACGGATTTGAATTGTCTGAAAAATTGGGCTATCCCGTTATGATGAGGGTAGTGACTCGTTTGGCGCACTCACGTTCTGGTGTGGAAAGAAGAGAGACAAAGCCGCAAAACGGTCAAAGTGTTCCAGAAGATCCTCGTCAGTTCGTTCTGCTCCCAGCCATCGCACGTCGTAGATACCAGAATCTGTTGGATATGCAAGGAGCAATACTTGAGGCTTCTGAAAATTCTCCGTATAACCAATATTTGGAAGGGGATAATAAAAAAATAGGTGTTGTGGCTTGTGGTATTACATTCAATTACCTGAATGAAGTTTTCCCTAATGGTTGTGATTATCCAGTTGTGAAGGTTTCTCAATACCCGTTGCCTAAGAAGATGATCGATAAATTGGCTGCTGAGTGTGAGACAATTTTGGTCTTGGAGGATGGGTATCCATTTGTTGAAAATCAATTGAAAGGTTTCTTTGAATCCAAACCTGTAAAAGGTCGTTTAGACGGAACACTTCCTCGTACAGGAGAGTTGAACCAAAACTTGATTGCTAAGGCGTTAGGATTCTCGGTAGAATCATCATACGATATTCCTTCCATCGTTAAGGCTCGTCCACCTCAAATGTGTCAGGGATGTGGACACCGTGATATGTATGCCGCATTGAATGAAGTGTTGAGGGAATATCCAGACAGTAAGGTGTTTGGTGATATTGGTTGCTATACTTTGGGTGCTTTGCCACCTTTCCAAGCAATCAATTCATGCGTGGATATGGGTGCCTCTATCACAATGGCGAAGGGTGCTGCTGATGCCGGATTGTACCCAGCAGTCGCTGTTATTGGCGACTCGACTTTCACCCACTCTGGTATGACTGGTTTGTTGGACGCTGTTGTCGAGGATGCTAACATTGTTGTGGTGATTTCTGATAATGAGACAACTGCCATGACAGGTGGACAAGATTCTCAAGGAACTGGAAAAATTGAAAGTATCTGTTTAGGTCTCGGAGTAAAACCTGAACATTTAAGAGTTTTTGTTCCTTTGAAGAAAAATTATGATGAAATGCTTCAGATTATTCGTGAAGAAGTAGAATATAAAGGTCTTTCTGTGATTATCCCTCGTCGTGAGTGTATTCAAACGATGACAAGGAAAATGAAGGAAGCAAAGAAAAAATAAATTTTTTTAAACCTCGTCTCCTCAATTTCGTGGGGATGAGGTTTTTTCTTTTTAACTGTTTTGGTTTGTAAATTATATGAAAAAAATCCTGTTTTTAGATGTGGAGACCGTTTCACAAGTAGAGTCTTATGACCAATTGAACGAGGAGGTCGCAACCCTTTGGAGAGAAAAATACCAACAAATAAAGAAAAGAAGTCCTGAAAAATATGACGAGGATGATGATGAAGTTTTTGCCTTGCCTGATATGGGACTCTTTGCAGAGTTCGGAAAAATCGTCTGCATATCTTTTGGTTTTCTATTTCACGGAAAATCTGATGAAGAAATAATTCGTGTCACATCCATCTGTGATGTTGACGAGCGACTGCTTTTAGAGAAATTTTGCAGAGTACTGCACAAAATCGGAAATGCCGGTTATTATTTGTGCGGACACAATGCGAGAGAATTCGACATCCCCTACATTGCAAGGCGAATGATTATCAATCAGATAAAATTGCCTACCATTCTCATAAATGCGAAAAAAAAACAGTGGGAGAGTCCGGTGATTGATACAATGGATTTATGGAAATTCGGAGATTACAAACATTACACCTCTCTCAAGTTGCTTTGCAATACATTAGGGGTAAAATCACCCAAAGAAGACATCGAAGGAAAAGATGTTTATCGAGTCTATTATCAAGAAAGAGATTTGAAAAGAATCGCATACTACTGTGAAAACGATGTGATAGCCACCGCACAAGTATACATAAGACTTGCAGAAAACCGTAACACAGAATCTTTGAAAGTGGAAAGGGTAGAGTGGAGTGATGTTTAAAACAAATGGGAGATTGTCGCCGATCTCCCATTTTTTATACATTTACAATCTGAATAGAGTTTTTGCGTTTTGTGTTGTTTGCTCGGACACCTCCTCCAGTGAAATTCCCTTCACTTCTGCGATTTTTTCCGCCACATGTAGCACATAACCACTTTCGTTGCGTTTCCCTCTAAAAGGCACAGGAGTGAGGTACGGACAATCCGTCTCCAATACGATTCGATTCAGCGGCAACTCTTTTACCACCTCTGCAATCCCCGCATTTTTAAAGGTTACAACTCCATTGATTCCATAGTAAAAATCACCTAATCGAGCAATCTCTCTTGCTGATTCGATAGAACCAGAAAAACTATGAAACACCCCACGCAAACATTCTTTTTTAAAACATTTAAGCGTTTCAATCGTCTCAGGCATAGCTTTCCTGACATGGAGCGCAATTGGCAGGTTCCATTCAATCGCCCAGCCGATTTGCTCCTTTAACGCCACAACCTGTTCCGCAGCAAAAGTCTTATCCCAATAAAAATCCAACCCGATTTCCCCAACACCACAAAACTGGTGATTTTTGGCACTTTCACGAAGGTTTTCCAACACCTCAAGATATTTTTCATTCACACTTGTAGGGTGTAATCCCACCATAGAATGGAAGATGTTTGGGTCAGAAGCCTCCAAGGCCAACATTTTCGGCAAACTTTCCTCATCAATATTAGGTAAAAGAACTTTTATAACATTATTTTTTTTTAAACGATTTATCACATCAATACGATCTTCATCAAAATCGTTTTCATATAAATGGGAATGAGTATCAATTAAATACATAAGAATAGGATTATAGTTTTCGCAAAATTACAAAAATTATGAAAAAAACCTCCCGTAAATTAAGATAAAAGCCTTATATTTGTTCAGTAATTCTAAGTGATAAATGGATCCTATTGCGGTAATACAAAAATTTTACGACCCCACATCTGAATTATATCAGATTTTGCTTCATCACTCAAAAGATGTAGCAGATAAAGCGTTGCGACTTGCAAGAAGGCATCCCGAATACAACTTGGATTTGCAATTTATAGAAGAAGCCGCGATGTTGCATGACATTGGCATATTGAAGACTTTTGCGCCCGATTTACATTGTGATGGAGAGATGAGTTACATCTGTCACGGATATTTAGGGAGCGAAATGTTAGAGAAAGAAGGACTTCCGAGGCATGCGTTAGTTTGTGAACGCCATACCGGAACAGGATTATCATTAGACTATATAATAAAAGAAGATTTGCCCATCCCCCATAGAGATATGTTGCCCGTTTCAATGGAGGAGCAGCTAATATGTTTTGCTGATAAGTTTTTTTCCAAAACCCATTTAGGAGAGGAGAGGAGTGTAAAAAAAGCGAGAAATAAGCTTAGAAAATACGGAGAAGAGACGATTTTGCGTTTTGATAGGTGGTGTGAGCTTTTTTTATAGTCTTTTGTTAAAAATTATTTTGCAAAAGCGTTCTGTAATAGGAAAAAAAATTCTAAATTGCGTCCGATTTCTAAATTGGGATAAGACTCAAAGAAGAATTGACAAAGAAATGATGTCAGGAGAGATGCTCGAGTGGCTGAAGAGGCACGCCTGGAAAGCGTGTATACGTCAAAAGCGTATCACGGGTTCGAATCCCGTTCTCTCCGCAAGAAATTAATAATAACAAATAATAAAAAACAAAAAAATGAAGAAAATTTTTGCAACTTTAGCAATTCTTGGAGCAATGACATTTGGTATGGCTTCAAGTGCTTGGGCTCAAGACGAGTATGTCGGCGAAGAGTCAACAGAGGTTTTAGATGATTCAGCGGCAACTGAAGAGGCTGCTCCAGTAGAAGAACAACCTGCAGCACAAGCAGCACCTGCGCCAGCAGCAGAAACTGCACCTCAAGCACCTGCAGCAGCAGAAGAAGAGGTAAGTATGTTCAAGGCTCTTAAGATTAAGTTCATCGAGGGTGGAGCAGACTTCATGGCATTCGTTGCTCTCTGTTTGATCATCGGTTTGGCTCTTTGTATCGAGCGTATCATTTACTTAAGCTTGGCATCAACCAACTCTAAGAAGTTGTTGGAGAACGTCGAGGCTAAGTTGGATTCTAACGATGTTGAAGGCGCAAAAGAACTTTGCCGCAATACAAGAGGTCCTATCGCTTCTATTATGTATCAAGGTTTGTCAAGAATCGAGGAAGGTTCAGATGTTGTTGAGAAGACTGTAACTTCTTACGGAGGTGTTCAAATGGGTGCTTTGGAAAAGAACATCACTTGGATTTCATTGTGTATCGCTTTGGCTCCAATGTTGGGATTCATGGGTACGGTAATCGGTATGATCCAAGCGTTCGATAAGATTCAACAAGTTGGTGATATCTCTGCTACAGTCGTTGCAGGTGGTATCAAGGTGGCGTTGTTGACTACAGTGTTCGGTTTGATCGTTGCTATGATTCTTCAAGTATTCTTGAACTTTATCTTGACTCGTATTGAGGCTTTGACCACAGAGATGGAAGATTCTTCAATTTCTCTTTTGGATATAGTTGTTAAGTACAACGAGAAGAATAAGTAATAACGGTTTATTGTTAAACTTAAACTATCATTACTTATGGAGAAAATAAATAAATATGTACTTTGGGTATTGATGGCAGTCTCTGTCATTATTACAGTAATCTTCTTTGTTGGAGGGATAGAATCCGTTGATACCACTGCTGGAGCAATGGATGCGCCGGTACATACATCAACCATGATTAATTGGTGTTACGTGTTGTTAGCTCTTGCTGCTATTGCAACTGCATTTTTTGCCATGATGACTTTTGTGTCAAAAGCAATGTATGATGTTAAATCAATCATTGTACCATTAGTTTCAGTAATCGGACTTGGATTGCTTTTGCTCATTACCTACACAACAGCAGATACAACACCAATCAATATCGTAGGTTATGAGGGTTCGCAAGAGCCTTGGATCTACAAGTTGACCAATATGTGTATGGTATCTTCTGTAATATTGGCTTCTATTGCAACATTTGTTACATTGTTTGGCTTTATTGCTAAAAAGTTCTAATATCTTTTAGAGTATGGCAAAGAGAGAAATACAGGAAATTAACGCAAGTTCAATGGCTGATATCTCGTTCTTGCTGCTCATCTTCTTCCTTGTCTCTACGTCAATGGCAACAGATAAAGGTTTGTCTCGAAGACTACCAGACCCTGTTCCACCTGATAAGGAGAAAATAGAGGAAGAGGTTGAAATCAACAAGAGAAACATCATGATTGTTCTTATTAACAGTAATGACCAATTGATGGTGAATGGAGAGTTGATGCGAATTGAAGATTTGAAGGATTTTACGAAAGATTTTATCGCTAATCCGGGAAATAAATCGAACTTGCCAGTTAAGGTTGCGGAAGATGTTCCGGGCTTGGGAAGGATGATGATAACTAAAGATCACGTTATTTCTTTGCAGAATGACCGTGGTACTTCGTATCAGGCATATATCAATGTCCAAAATGAGTTGATGCGTGCTTACAATGAACTTCGTGAGGAACTTTCAAGAGAAAAGTTTGGTATGTCTGTCGGTGAGTTGAAAGACGACGAAAAAAAGAAGGCTATCCAAACTGTCTATCCTCAAAGAATTTCAGAGGCTGATCCTAAGGATTATTCTAAATACCAAAATCAAGGAGGAGTTCAATAATGGCAAAATTCAGAAAAGATGGAGGTAAGAAATTACCTGCGATTAGTACGGCTTCTTTGCCAGACATCATCTTCATGTTGTTGTTTTTCTTCATGACGACAACATCTATGAAGGAGGTGACCTTGATGGTAGACCAAAAAGTTCCTCAGGCTACTGAGTTGACTAAATTGGAAAAGAAGTCTTTGGTTCGATACATTTACATCGGTACGCCGAAAAAACAGTATCAAAAGTCTTATGGATTTGAGTCTCGTATCCAATTGGATGATGCTTTCGCAAACAATCCTGATGAGGTTCAGTCTTATATCGCAACCAAACGTGCGGCGATGAAAGAGGACGAACAAAACCTTATGATTGTTTCTTTGAAAGTCGACCAAGAGACCAAAATGGGTATCGTGACTGATGTGAAGCAAGCGTTGAGGAATGCTTATGCAGTGAGAATCAACTATACTGCGACACAAAGAACTAACAATTACTAATTCAATTGTTAAACCTATACGAAAAAGGAGATTTCTATATGATTTCTCCTTTTTCATTTTAAACTCCCTATGTTATATGAAAAGAATTATTACATCGAATAAAGCCCCTAAAGCTATAGGTCCTTATTCTCAAGCAGTTATTTTAAATAATGTATTATATACTTCCGGACAAATAGGTTTGGATCCTCAAACCGGGGATTTGAAAGATGGTATTGAAGAACAAGTAAAACAGGTGATGGAAAACCTGAAAGCACTTTTAAAAGAGGCTGATATGGATTTTTCAAATGTTATTAAAACTACCATCTTTTTGAAATCCATGGATGATTTTACGACGGTGAACCAAATCTATGCAAGTTATTTCAATGAAAATCCGCCTGCTCGGTCTTGTGTGGAAGTCTCTGCATTACCTAAAGGTGCACTTGTAGAAATTGAGCTGATCGCCCATTAGATGTAGTTTCCTACGAAATTTATGTTCAAAACCTTTGCAATATTTTCTCCACTTTGATTGTCTGAATTTGTAATAAAAACTTTCGGAATATGTTTATTGGCATATAGAAATCAAAGAAAAAGTTTTCTATATTCTCATAAAAAATTTGTGGTTATAAAATTTATTGTTATATTTGCACGTCTTTACTACCGCAAGTTTTCTTGCATATAAAATCTGATAAATCCCATAAAAAAATTGGAGTTTTTTCTTTATGAAGAAAATTACAAGTGTTTTCGCTTGGATAATTAATTAGAGGTTCATAGAAGCTTTCAATGTTAAGTAGAACGGAGAGTAAGACTTTAAAAAGTGTAATAAATTTTAGAAAAAATCATTATATTAAATGAAGATAAGTGATTTAAAATCAAAAAATCTTTCGGAACTGAGGAAAATTGCCAAAGAGTTAGAAGTTAAACGTACTGATTCTTACAGAAAAGACGATTTGATATCTGTTATCATCGGCATTGTCTCTTCACGTTATAATCAAGGTTTACCTTTGCCTGAAATTTTCGACGAAGTAGATGAGGTTGTCATCCCTATGCAGGAGAAACTGAAAAATTTAGGTATCCCTGATTCGAAATCAGATCAAGAGGCAGCAAACACTCCAGCCGAGGTCGTTGCATCAGAATCTCAGGAATCGTCTTTTGTGGAGACCCCGGAAATTGAGACAAATCCAAACCAAGGAGTTATTGACGAAGAGGAGAAAAAAAATAAAATGGAGACAGTAGCCTCTTCAGAAGAACAGAAAGAGACCGAAAAAGAGGAGTGGCAACATAATCGTAACGAGTCTAACACGCAGTTTCGAAATAAACAACAGAGACAGCAACCTCAAAGAAATAATAATCGTATGAGGGGAGGGTTTGACCCTATGGCTTCTGGTAATGCCGCTGCTGCTATGGCTCGCATGATTCTGAACAAGAAAAAAGGAATCCCGACACCAGAACCGGAAGAGATTCTAGAAAATATAAAAAGAATAAAAGATGTTGAGAATAAGGAGGCTGAAATCGCTCAGAATAACCAACCTTATAACAACAATAAAAATAATCGTCAAAACAATAATAATCAGAATAACAACTCCCAAGATTTTTCTCAAAAAAATAATAAACAACCTATCCATGAGGTGAAAAATGAACCGGAAGAGAAAAAGGTTGTCTATGATTTTGAGGATATTGTTAAAGGACAAGGTGTGTTGGAGATCTCCAATGAAGGGTATGGTTTTTTACGCTCTGCGGATTATAACTATTTAACCTCACCCGATGATATTTACGTTTCCCAAGCACAGGTGAAATCTTACGGATTAAAGACGGGTGATGTTGTAGAGGGTACGATCAGACCTCCAAAGGAGGGAGAAAAATACTTCCCGCTGGTGAAAGTGGAGAGAATTAACGGACGCTCACCGGAGTTGGTGAGAGATCGTGTTCCATTCGAGCATTTGACACCATTATTCCCAGATGAGAAATTTAATTTGACAGGTAGTAAACTTACTTGTAACACCTCTGTTCGTGCGGTAGACTTGTTTGCTCCAATCGGAAAAGGACAACGTGGTTTGATTGTTGCTCAACCGAAGACTGGTAAGACCATGTTGTTAAAAGATATTGCCAACGCCATCGCCGAGAATCACCCAGAGGTCTACATGATTATCTTGTTGATTGATGAACGTCCTGAGGAGGTGACCGACATGGCTCGTAGCGTAAATGCGGAGGTTATCGCATCCACATTCGATGAGCCGGCGGAACGCCATGTGAAGATTGCCGGACTTGTCCTTGAGAAAGCAAAACGAATGGTTGAGTGCGGTCATGACGTGGTAATTTTGTTGGATTCTATTACTCGTCTGGCTCGTGCATACAATACAGTGGCTCCTGCTTCTGGAAAAGTGCTTTCGGGTGGAGTGGATGCCAACGCGCTTCAAAAACCGAAAAGATTCTTTGGTGCTGCTCGTAACATTGAAAATGGTGGTAGTCTGACAATCATTGCGACAGCATTGACAGATACTGGTTCTAAGATGGACGATGTGATATTCGAGGAGTTTAAGGGTACAGGTAACATGGAGTTGCAGTTGTCAAGACAATTGGCCAACAAGCGTATTTATCCTGCCATCGACATCATTGCGTCAAGTACACGAAGAGACGATTTGCTTCAATCAAATGAAATGGTTAACAGAATGTGGATTGTTCGTAATCACATTTCTGAAATGACTCCGGTGGAGGCGATGGATTTCTTGAAACGAAGAATCGAGATGACTCGTTCAAATGAAGAGTTGTTGGCAACCATGAATGATTAATCCTTTTGGGAAAGAATTGGAAGTTTTTTTAAACTTTTGAAATACTAATTGGGTGATTTTTAATTAGATGAAATCACCCAACTTTTTTTTATAATTTATTCAGAAAATAAAATGTTATATTTGCGAAAACGATAAACTTTAGGTTGATATGTCGAAAGATAATAACATCGAAAAAGAAGAGGAAAAGACTCCGAAAATGAATTTTTTGAAAAGAATTCTCATGTGGTACGCAAGCGAACCCTTTAGGAATGGCTTGGGTATCATCTTCATTTTTATAGGTTTATATATCTCATTTGCTGTTTTTTCCTTCTTTTACACAGGCTGGGAAGACCAGAGCTTGTTGTTGGGCGATTATGATAATGACTATTTGTCTGAAAACATAAAAAATAACGCAGGTCTAATGGGTGCGAGAATTTCAGATTTTTTAATCAATCGCACGTTTGGAATTTCAGTATTAAGTTACATCTTCTATTTTTTTCTTATCGGATTGTGGTTCATCAATGTACGTCCGTTTGAAGGAAAAATGTACAAAACTTTTATGGTTTGTTCGTTTATCATGATTTGGGGGTCTATCTTGTTAGGGTCATTTATTGATGGTTATGATTCTACCTTTCTTTTTTTAGGGGGTGAACATGGTTATCAAATCAATCTTTTCCTACAGGCCCATATCGGTTGGACAGGTGTGATTTTAATTCTATTACTGACTCTGTTATTATTCTCTTTTTATGCCTTTGAGGGTTTCTGGGAACTTTTCATGTCGCATGTCGATAAAGTGTTTTCTAAAACTGAAAAAATTAGTGAGCCAGAACCTGCAGTGTGTGAGAATGGCGACTTAAACGACTCGGATGATGAGTCTTCGCAAGGCGTTGATGATAAAAGTGAAGAAAACATTGTAAAAGAAGAGGACATTGATGATAATAATGAAGAAAAGAATGAATCTGCTGAGCAGCTGGATATTCCTTCAAAGGATAGTGCGGAAACTTCATCAGATGTGAAAGAAGAAAGACAAGATAGTCTTCAAGAAGCAGAAAAACCATCAACAAAGAGTCCTATTACAATTCCTTTTGAAATTGAAAATAGTGAAGAAAACAATCCTATAGTGTCTGACTACGAGAATACTGAAAAGATGTCTCAATCAGTTTCTCCGCAAGGTTCTTCTGATCCTGCAGAACCAAAAGAAGAAGAAAAAACGGAGGAAAAAGAGATTGAGTTTTCTATTGAAGAAGGTCCGGTTGTCGAAAAGGCGGAAGAAGAAGAATTTAAATTATATGACCCTACGAAAGATTTGGAATTTTATCAAAAACCATCGTTGGATCTGTTCAAAACATACGCGCCACAACAGAACATAAATGTAGAGGAGCAAAATAAAAACAAGGATAGGATAGTAGAGGTGTTAAATAATTTCGATGTGGAGATCACCTCAATTAAAGCGACTGTCGGGCCAACGGTTACGCTCTACGAAGTGACACCGGGGCCTCGTGTGCGAGTTTCCAGAATTAGAAGTTTGGCGGACGACATCGCATTGTCCATTGCCGCAAAAGGAATTCGTATCATCGCACCTATTCCGGGAAAAGGTACGATTGGTATTGAAGTGCCTAACACCAAATCTGTAACAGTACCAATGTCTGAAATTATTGGTAGTAAGAAATTCCAAGACTCAGATTTCCAATTGCCGATTGCTTTAGGCAAGACGATTACCAATGAAGTCTTCATGCTCGATTTGTGCAAAATGCCACACGTTCTTGTGGCTGGTGCTACAGGTCAGGGAAAGTCGGTCGGATTGAACGCCATCATCACTTCATTGCTTTATAAAAAACATCCGTCAGAATTGAAACTGGTGATGGTAGACCCGAAGATGGTTGAGTTTAGCATGTATGCGCCAATAGAAAACCACTTCTTGGCAAAAATGCCAGATGCTACAGATGCCATCATCACAGATGTGAAGAAAGTGGTTGAAACACTCAACTCGTTATGTGTTGAAATGGATCAACGCTACGAGTTGCTGAGGGATGCGGGGGCTCGTCAAATTATCGAATACAACGAAAAGTTCATAAACCGAAGATTAAATCCAGAAAAAGGACATCATTTCCTTCCATACATTGTTGTTGTGATTGACGAGTTCGCTGATTTGATCATGCAGGTAGGAAAAGAGGTGGAGAAACCGATTGCGCGTATTGCACAAAAAGCGAGAGCGGTCGGCATCCACATGATATTAGCAACCCAAAGACCTTCCGCCGATGTCATTACTGGAGTCATTCGTGCTAATTTCCCTGCTCGTTTTGCGTTCAGAGTGTCGTCTTCACTTGAATCTCGTGTGATATTGGACAGTAATGGTGCAGAGCAATTGATCGGACGAGGAGATATGCTCATAGGAACAGGAAGTGACCTGACGCGTGTGCAATGTGCGTTTGTGGATACACCAGAGGTGGAGAGAATCACGGAGTTTATTTCAAAACAACAATCTTATCCGACCGCATTCTTGTTACCTGAAGTAGAGAGTGAAGAGGAGGGAAATGACTTGTCGAAAGTAGACCTCGCCAAACGTGACGTACTTTTTGCAGAGGCCGCACAAATCGTTGTCTCCATGCAGCAAGGCTCTACCTCTTTCCTTCAAAGAAAATTTGAAATCGGATTCAACCGTGCAGGTAAAATCATGGATCAGTTGGAGGTGGCTGGTATCGTAGGGCCATCGAGAGGAGCAAAACCGAGAGAAGTTTTGGTTACAGACATGGTTCATCTGGATTCTATCTTAAATTCTCTATAACTTTTGTGTTGTTGAATTTTTTGTATTATATTTATCGCACAAAATTTAAAATAAAAATATGGGCATGAAGAGTATAAAAAGGTATATAATTTTATTAGCGGGTCTGCTGCTCCCTCTATTGGTTGCAGCGCAGAAAGAGTCTGCTGTCGACCCCAAAGCGCAAAGTCTGTTGAATAAATCCATTAAAGCTTTTGATACAAAAAAAGGTGCTACGGCGTTATTCACGGTAAACATTAACAATGCACGCAATAATCAATCAGACTCCTTCGAGGGTTCAATTCATTTGAAAGGAGAGATGTTTAAACTCTCATTAAGAGATGTCGTCACTCTTTTTGATGGAAAAACTCAGGCAGTTTTAATGATGAAAGAAAAAGAGGTGACAATCAGTGAACCTGACAAAGAAGAGTTGAAGGAGGTTAATCCGCTCTTGCTGATGAAGTCTTATCAGACTGATTACAAAATGCGCTACATCGGAACAGTCCAAGAAGGAAAAATAAGTTGCGAGAAGGTGGAGTTGTATCCGAACAACTTAAAAAGTAACTATTCTATTGTTACATTGTTGGTGGAGAAAAATACGTTACAACCCAAATCAATCTCTTTGAAGGGAAAAGATGGATTGACAACCACATTCATCATTAATAATTTGGATCGCTCGCAAACAGTTGCTGATCAGGAGTTTGTTTTTGACGAAAAAAAATACAATTCTTTTGAAGTGATTGATTTGAGATAATTGATATAATGTTTTTAATATGGAAAAAGTTAGATGTCTTATTATAGGCTCTGGACCTGCAGGTTATACAGCGGCAATATATGCAGCGCGTGCAAATCTTTCGCCTGTTTTATATGAAGGTTTGTTGAGAGGTGGACAGTTGACCACTACAACGGAAGTGGAGAATTTCCCCGGTTATCCTAAGGGCATTTCTGGCCCTGACATGATGGAAGAGATTCGTGAACAGGCGATTCGTTTTGGGGCAGACCTTCGTTCGGGAATGGCGACGGAAGTGGAGTTGAAAGAAGGGGAGAATATTGTCACAATTGATGGAGAAAAGAAGATTCAAGCTGCTTCGGTCATCATTTCGACAGGTGCATCTTCTAAATATTTAGGTTTGGCAGACGAAAAAAAATATGCTGGTTTAGGAGTATCAGCGTGTGCTACATGCGACGGATTCTTTTACCGCAACAAAACCGTTGTGGTTGTAGGAGGTGGAGATACTGCATGTGAGGACGCACTCTATCTCGCAAGGATTTGCAAGAAGGTTTATTTGGCTGTTCGTCGTGACCGTCTTCGGGCTTCTCAGGTGATGCAACAACGTGTGATGGAAAATGAGAAAATCGAAGTGTTGTTCAAACATGAAGTGATAGGTCTGGCTGGTGAAGATGGAGTTCAGACTGCTCTCTTGAAAAAAAATAGAGGAGACGCAGAAGAGTCTGAATACACGATTGAGGTTGATGGAATGTTCGTAGCAATCGGACATTTGCCCAATTCAAGTTTGTTTGAAAAATACTTAGAGTTGGACAAAGGAGGTTTCATCAAAACCAAAGGTTGTACGACGGAAACCAATATTCCGGGAGTCTTTGCGGCTGGTGACGTAGCAGACCCAATCTATAGACAAGCGATAACAGCGGCTGCGAGTGGTTGCAAAGCTGCAAAAGATGCAGAACGTTTCCTTTTGGAAAGAAATTTGTGATGAGTCATAATAATTTTTGAAATACTATAACCTTTGTATGTGATGGACGATTTGAAACGCATTGAGTTCCTTCGTGATGAGTTGAATAGACATAATCATAACTACTATGTCTTGTCTGCTCCCGTCATATCTGATTACGAATTCGATCAAATGATGTTGGAGTTACAACAGTTAGAGTCGGCACATCCAGAATCATTCGACCCAAATTCTCCAACACAAAGGGTAGGTAGTGACATTTCAAAAGAGTTCAAGCAGGTTTCTCATCGTTATCCTATGCTCTCCTTAGGGAACACTTATTCCCGTGGGGAGGTTTCCGATTTTTACGATCGAGTGTCAAGAGGACTTGAAGGAGAGCCTTTTGAGATTGTTTGTGAATTAAAATATGATGGCACATCCATTTCATTATGGTATGAAAATGGAAAACTGGATAAGGCAGTAACTCGTGGCGATGGAGAAAAGGGTGATGATGTAACAGAAAATGTGAAAACCATTAAGTCTGTGCCGTTGGTTTTACAAGGAGATGACTATCCGAAATCTTTTGAGATTCGTGGTGAAATTTTGATGCCTTGGGATGTTTTTGAGAAATTGAACAAAGAGCGTTCTGCCAACGATGAGTCTCTTTTCGCCAACCCTCGAAATGCAGCATCGGGTACAATAAAGACTCAAAATTCAAAGGAGGTGGCAAAAAGGAAATTGGATTCATTCCTCTATTATCTCTTAGGAGAAAATCTTCCTTTTTCAACACACTACGAGAACTTACTTGCAGCAAAAAAATGGGGCTTTAAAATTTCTGATGCTTCAAGGGTTTGTCGCTCCATTGACGAGGTTTTTGAATTTATCTCATATTGGGACGAAGAACGAAAGAACCTGCCCGTTGCTACTGATGGAATTGTTTTAAAAGTAAATTCTATCCGACAACAGCAAATGCTGGGTTATACGGCAAAATCGCCTCGTTGGGCTATTGCTTATAAATTTCAAGCTGAGCGTGCTTGTACAAAATTAAAATCGGTCTCTTTTCAAGTGGGAAGAACTGGTGCGGTGACTCCTGTGGCGAATTTGGATCCTGTCCAGCTATCTGGTACCATCGTTAAAAGAGCCTCGCTTCATAATGCTGATGTCATTGCCTCTTTGGATTTATATATTGGGGATATGGTCTATGTTGAAAAAGGGGGCGAGATCATCCCTAAGATTGTAGGTGTTGATTATGAGCAAAGGGGTGCAGATGTTACTCAAAAAGTGGAATTTCTGACCATCTGTAACGAGTGTGGTACTCCTCTTGTGAGAGAGACGGGGGAAGCGGCTTATTATTGTCCTAACGAATCTAATTGTCCTCCTCAAATCAAGGGTAGGATAGAACATTTTGTCGGCAGGAAGGCTATGGATATTAATTTAGGTGAAGAGAATGTCAACTTACTTTATCAGAAAAAATTAATCCATAATGTGGCAGACTTGTATGGTTTGAAATTTAATGACTTGTCTGGTCTCGACCGATGGGGGGAGGTGAGTGCCCGTAATTTGTTAGATAGTTTGGAGAGGTCGAAAAATGTTCCTTTTGAAAGGGTGTTGTTTGCTTTAGGCATTCGTTATGTAGGGGTGACGACTGCAAAAAAAATTGCCAATGCTCTGAAAAATATCGAAAACATCGAGAATGCCAGTGTGATGGATCTGCTGGCTGTAGATGAGGTAGGAGAAATAATTGCCAAAAGTGTCGTTGATTATTTTGCAAATGATGAAAACCGGACGATTATCCATCGTTTAAAAGAGTATGGTTTGCAGTTCTCTTTAGATGAGGAGGTGCTAAAACAGCATTCAGACAAATTGGCTGGCTTATCCATTGTGATTAGCGGAACATTCAGTAACCATTCAAGAGACGAGCTGAAAGAGTTGATTGAAAAGAATGGTGGAAAGAATGTCTCTTCAATATCATCGAAGACCCACTATTTGTTGGCTGGCGAAAATATGGGGCCTGCAAAATTGGAGAAGGCACAAAAGCTAAATGTGAAAATTATTAGTGAACAAGAGTTTGAAGAGATGATCAAATAATCTTTTAGGAGGAGAAACTATGTTTGAAGATTGGAAAAGAAAATATATAGACTGGCAATCCAATAGTTTATGGAAAAAAACAAAGTCGACTCGTGAAAAAAAATTTCTTAACTGGTCGGATGTGAATCGTGTTGTTGTTCTTGTTTCATACGATATTCCTCATAATGAAGAGATTAGCAACATCATAAAAATGTTGGATAATAAAGAGGTGGAGGTGTGGTGTAATATTACCACAAAACAGTATTTAAGGCAGGACTACGACAAGGTTACATTCTTCAATTCAGAATCAACCAATATGTTCGGGAAACCTAACAAAGTGATTGAAGGGAAATTTTTGTCATTCAACGCTGATGTGTTGATCGATTTAACCTCAGGGGAAAATCTTCCTCTCAAATATCTATTGAAAATTTCTCGGGCAGTCTGCAAATGCGGACAAAATAAAGAATTTTACCAATCATTGTACGATTTGGAAATCAGTGCTAATGGAAAACTCACGAAAACAGAATTGTTGTCGCAAATTCTCCATTATCTTAAAACCATTATGGGAAAACGAACCCCATAATTTATGTTAGGCTTGAAAATTATTCCGAAAGTTTTTTCAGATTGGCGTATTTTTTCAGAATCTTTTTCTCTCCCTCTTTCTCAAACTGAATTGTAAGTTTAAAATCTCCTCCCATTGCTTCGATTTGAGAGATTTCCCCTTTTCCGAAACGTTCATGAAAAACAATATTTCCAATGGAGAATCCTGATTTTTTCATGTCATCATTTTCATTTATGACACTTGCTTCTGGTTGGATTTTTTTCAGATTTTTTGTTTGCGGAGAAATGTTGGGTACATCCTCTTCTTTTATGAAATCCTCCTCTTTATGCGAACGGTATGATGGTATATTCTTGCTATTAAAAGAATGTCCGCTACTTCTGAATTTATAAAAATCAAAATCCTTATCTGTGGAGGTCAAAAATGAGACACTAAAATCTTTGGGTAATTCTAAGAAGCGAGGATCGATGTCATCTAAGAAGCGACTATGAGAAGGGTAGACCGTTCTCCCGTTTTGAAAACGCTCCTTTGCATAAGTGATGAAACAATTTTGCTCCGCTCGAGTGATGGCAACATAGAACAACCTGCGCTCCTCTTCAATATTCCCTTCATTTTGAGACATTGAAGAGGGGAACAAATCCTCCTCCATACCGGAGACAATCACATTTTTAAATTCAAGTCCTTTGGCACAGTGAACCGTCATGAGCGTCACCACATTAGAATTTCCATTGTCTCCCTGATCCATACTGGTAAGAAGTGCGACAGTACGCAAATACATGGCCAAGTTTGGGGTTTCGTCATCTTCCAACCCCTCTTCACTCTCCACAAATTCATGAATACCCACAAGAACCTCATCTGCCAATTTTTTATTCTCTTTCCCCTCTTCAGAGGTGTCTTGCGAAAGATCCTCTAATATACCAAATTTTTTTACAACATCAATCGCCATGGTATAGGCATCAGATTGCTGGTATATTTCAGACATTTTTTCAATCTCTTCCCTAAAATGAGAAATCCTTTTTATGGTTGCCGCACTGATTTCCAAATTATATTTGAGTGGGTCAGAAATAACTTCCCACAAGGAGACATTCTGTTCATTTGATATTTTTCTTATCTTTTCTAATGACGTGTCTCCAATCCCTTTTTTAGGGTATTTAACAGCCCGTTTGAAGGCTTCTTCGTCATTATGATTAACGATCAAACGGAAGTACGCCAAAATATCTTTTACAACTTTATGATCATAGAAAGACATTCCCCCATAAATTTTGTAGGGAATTTGAGCCTTTCGGAAAGACTCTTCCAGTTTACGAGACTGAGCTTTTGTTCGGTAGAGTACTGCAGTATCTTGATATTCAAAGCTATACAGATCATTCCTAAGAATATCACAAACTTTCATGCTTTCAATCGTGTCATTTTCGGCAGACCTGACTTTTATTTTGCTGCCTTGCGCATTTTCCGAAAAGACCTGTTTTTTTATTTGGTTAGGATTTTTGGAAATCAGACTATTTGCGGCATTTACGATATTTTGGGTTGAGCGATAATTTTGCTCCAATTTGAACAATTTATATTCAGGATAATTATCCTTAAATTGTAATATATTTTTAATATTCGCCCCACGGAAAGAGTAGATGCTTTGTGCATCATCGCCCACCACGCATATTTTATGGTGTTTTTCACAAAGTTTCGTTACGATTAGGTGTTGTGAAAAATTGGTGTCCTGATACTCATCTACCAATACGAACTGGAAAAGCTCCTGATATTTAGCGAGAATTTCTGGGTGGTCACGAAACAGGACGTTTGTGTAGAGCAGAATATCATCAAAATCCATCGCATTAGAACGATGGCAGTCATTCATGTACATTCTGTAGATAGTGCCAAATTTAGGCATATCTGCATCAAAAAATGTCATACTCGCATTTTTTTCATATCCATTGGGAGTGACCAGCGAATTTTTTAGTTGAGAAATCCGCGAAGAGACTTTT
Organism: uncultured Bacteroidales bacterium; assembly: GCA_937916355.1. GTDB lineage: Bacteria > Bacteroidota > Bacteroidia > Bacteroidales > Paludibacteraceae > UBA1181. The sequence goes on along the minus strand of CALFTM010000105.1, from coordinate 16,230 downwards.
TTTACAGAATACTTTTTGTCATCTAATCCTAATGTCTTGATGATTTCCCTCAATCGACTTTTCGTGTCGGCAGTATCATAAATGGTGAAATCACTTGTAAATTTTAGTGCATCTGCCTCAATTCTTAAAATCCTTGCAAATATGGAGTGGAAAGTTCCCATCCAAATGGAACGAGCCTCAAAACTACCGACAATGTTAGAAATACGCTGTTTCATCTCATTCGCCGCTTTGTTGGTGAATGTGATGGCAAGTATGTTATGAGGAAGGTAGCCCTGTTTGAGTAGGGCTGCGACCTTGTAAGTCAAAACCCTCGTTTTGCCGGAACCTGCGCCGGCAATAACCAGCGATGGCCCATCATTATACAAAACTGCCTCTCTTTGGACTTCGTTCAATTGGTTTAATATCTCGTTCATTCTTCTTTAATTTGCGATTTTAGGTGGGTGCTAAAAGTTCATTTCATGAAATTATTGAAATTTTTAGAATCCTCCCTTAGTCTTTAAAATAGATTCTTTTAACTCGTTTGGATACAGTTGAAAGAATTTCGTATGAAATCGTACCCAATACTTCCGCCATTTGCTGGATGGAATTTCCTTTTCCGAAAATCACAACCGAATCACCCTCCTTTACATTAGGAACATCTGTTAAATCGACCATACAGACATCCATGCAGACATTGCCGACAATCGGAGCTTTTACACCATTAACAAGTACGCTCCATGCTCTATTACCCAATTTGCGGTTCAATCCATCAGCATAACCGATAGGTAGCGCGCCAATCACAGAGTCCCTCGTTAAAGTTCCTTTGCGACTATAACCGACAGTCTCTTCTTTAGCAACTTTTCGAATCTGTAAGATCTTGGTTTTTAAAGTACAAACCTCTTCTAAATGACTATTGGGAGAGGCACTCATACCGTAATGCCCAATACCTAAACGAACCATGTCAAATTGATAATCACTAAAACGTTCAATTCCAGCAGAATTGAGGATATGCACTAAAATCTTATGAGGGAAAGCCTCTGTGATCTTATTTTTTATCTTTGTGAATAACCCGATTTGCTGCTGCGTGAAGTCATCAAAGTCCGGAGAGTCTGAACCAACAAGATGCGAGAAGACAGAGCGTATTTTTACAAAATTTTGATTTTTCAGAATGGATATGAGTTTGTCGATATCCTTTTCTTCAAAACCCAAACGATGCATTCCGGTATCGATCTTTAGATGGATAGGGTAGTCGGATATTCCAAAATCCTCCGCTTCCTTCATGATTTTTTCCAATAGAGCGAAGCTATAGATTTCAGGCTCTAAATGATATTCGAATATTTTTGGAAAACTATTCGCCTCTGGATTCATCACCTCAATTGGGAGGGTAATTCCTTCGTTGCGTAAAATTGCCCCCTCATCTGCTACAGCTACGGCAAAATAATCACAACCAAAATTCTGCAACGCTTTGGCAACTTCAATGTCCCCACTTCCATAGGCGTTGGCTTTCACCATGCTCATCAATTTAGTCTCTGGTTTTAAAAAAGATCGGAAGTAGCGGAAATTATTATTCAAAGCAGACAAATCCACCTCCAAGGTCGTCTCATGCACGACACAAGACAATTTGTCAGAAATTTTTTCAAAATGAAACTGTCGGGCACCTTTTAACAATATCAATTCATTAGAAAATGTATATTTCCCTATTTCTTGTAAAAAAGTTTCGGTGTTAGGGTAGAAATATTTTTCCCCTATTTCAATTTTAGATTGATGTTGCATCAATTTTTCTCCGATGCCAAAAAAACGATCAATCTTTTTCTCTTTCAACAATTCTGCTAACGAAGAATAGAGCTGCTCTGCATCAACACCCGTCTGGAGAATGTCTGACAAAAAGAGTGTTTTGCAGTTCTGCTTTTGGGTGGCTTGCTGTGTTAAAAAATCAATGGCAATGGAAAGTGAGTTACTGTCTGAATTATAACTGTCATCTACGATTAAACAATTGTTTTCTCCCTCTTTCACCTCTAAGCGCATCGCTACCGGTTCTAAATCTGCCATGCGACGCAGAATCTCATCATGCTCAACTCCTAAATAGAGTAACACGGAAAGAGCAATCACAGCGTTCTCAAAGGAAGCTTTGTCCGTGAATGGTATCGTAAACGATTTTTCGTCTCCTTTGTCGTAGCGATAAGAGATTTTTGTGTGCGAACCATCTATTTTTACATTCGATATATGTATATTCGCATCTTCTGTTGCCCCAAACGTAATCGTTTGAGCATTCGTGTTTTGTTGTACACAAATATCTACTAACTTATTGTCTTTGTTGTAGATACAAATATCGGAATGGACAAAAAGTTTTGCTTTTTCTGCCCCTTTTACTTTATCAGAGAAGAAATTTTCTTGATGAGCCTCTCCTAAGTTTGTAAAGACACCAATAGTTGGGCGTATTATCTTCTCCAATCGCTCCATCTCTCCAGTTTGGGAAATTCCTGCTTCAAATATTCCTATCTCACTGTTCTCATCTAAATGTAAAACTGAAAGTGGTACTCCAATTTGAGAATTATAACTACGAGGAGAACGTGTGATTTTGTAATCCTTGCATAAAAGGTGGTAGAGCCACTCTTTCACAATTGTTTTTCCGTTGCTTCCTGTAATTCCGATTATCGGTATTTGAAATTTTTTACGATGTTCCGAAGCCCATTGTTGTAAAGCTGCCAGAGTATCTTTCACAACGATAAATGTAGCATCATCCAAATGTGAAAATTTTTCATTTGGTTCACTGATGAGGAAGCATCTAACATTTTTTTTGTACAAATCTTCAATGTAACGATGACCGTCATTTTTAGAAGTGGTCAAAGCCACGAAAATCGACTCTTCAGGAAATGAGATAAGCCGACTGTCTGTTAAAATATGACTGATTTGCAATTTTTCACAACCGATAAGCTGACCTTCAACTATATGGGCTATTTCAGAACTTGTATATTTCATGACAGAAAAAATTCTTATGGATTGGATGGTTGGTCTGGTTCTTCGTTTTTATCTACCTCCTCCATTTTATCTCTCAAATGAGGCGCTAACATCTCTTCAAAAGTGAGTCCGGTAATCTTTTTTACACTTCTGATGAGGTAATAAAGCGCACCCATCATGACAACGGTGGAGGGTAGTGCAATGACAAAATAACTCAATGAAGTCATCTTTGAAAGCTCCTGATTGAAAGCTTCAGTTCCCGAAGGACTGTGTATCAAATATTTTGCTAAAGCGAAATTTAAAATGGTGGATACGAGAAACGAACATGCCAATAGGTAAGTGGAATTGGTGAGAACCTTTTCAAATTGTTCTTTGGCATTTTTTTCTTCTAATATCTTTTCCACCTTCTCAACATCAATAAATTCGTCGTTATACAAAAGTTTTTTTACCAGTGGGTAGGGGGTCTTAAGTGATATGAGAATGGCGATTCCGATAATAAATGGAACGGATGCCTCTTTATAGGCAATCCACTCACTCGGAAATTCAAACACCCCAATGATTCCCGTCAGAAAAATACTGACAAAACCCAATATGGCGATAAAACTGGTTTTACGGGTCTTTACATATTCATATATAAAATAGCAAACCGGAAATGCTAATGCGATTATCAGCCCCACTGCCGGACTCAATTCTACGTCAGGGAAATATTTTTCTGCAAATTTTGAAAATTTCGATAGTATGATGACAGGTAGGACTATATTGAAAATCAGACTAACAAAAGGATTTTCCTTTTGAGTACCTGTTTTTTCCGCTATGTTTTTATCTGAGGTCATTTTTGTTTTTTTTGTGTTATATTTATTTACAAAGGTACAAAAAGAAATGCAGACGAAAAGAGTCTATCGCTGTTTTCTTTTCGTCTGCTTTATTGAAAATCATAAGAGGATCATCTGAACATATTTTTGAACTTATCCAAAAAACTCTTTTTAGCCTCTTCTGTAGGCTTCAAATTGCTGGAGTTTTCTAAATCTTCGAAAATCTTCTTCTCTTCTTTGGATAATTTCTCCGGAATGTAGACACCGATGTTGACCAACAAATCTCCATTGCCATAACTGTTCACACTTGGCAGACCTTTCCCTTTTAAACGAAGGATTTTGCCGGGTTGTGTACCCGGATCAATTTTCACCTTCACTTTTGAATCTACGGTCGGCACTTCAATAGTTCCTCCGATTACAACTGTCGAAATCGGAAGCAGGAGATTGTAGATCAAATCGTTCTCATCACGAATCAAGTCTGGGTGCGCCTCCTCTTCGACGACAATCAACAAATTGCCCGGCACACTTCCATTGCGTGCTGCATTTCCTTTGCCTTCCATTGTCAGGCACATTCCGTCCATCACACCTGCTGGGATTTTTACGTCGATGACCTCTTCTGCCACCACTACACCGTTTCCATTACAGTGTGAACATTTTTTTGTGATGATGCGACCTGTTCCTTCACAATCCGGGCAAACGCTTTGCGTCTGCATCTGACCAAAAATAGAGCTTTGCACTCTCGTGATGCGACCAGTTCCTTTGCATCGGCTACATGAGCTATAACTATTTCCTTCCGCTCCAGAACCGTTACAATGGCTACAGGAAACATGCTTTTTAACCTTGATTTTCTTCTCTGTACCATTCGCAATCTCTTTTAGATTGAGTTTTATGCGAACACGCAAATCTGAACCTCTCCGAACGCGTGAAGAGGTAGAACCACCTCCAAAACCGCCTCCGAAGATGTCACCAAAGTGTCCTCCGAACAGGTCTCCAAAGTTTGCGAAAATATCCTCCATGGACATTCCTCCGCCACTGAAACCTCCTCCGGCACCCGACATTCCTGCATGGCCGAATTGATCGTATCGAGCGCGCTTGTCTGCATTGCTCAAAACTTCGTACGCCTCTGCTGCCTCCTTGAATTTCTCCTCAGCTTCTTTGTCGCCAGGATTCTTATCAGGGTGGTATTGTATCGCTTTTTTGCGGTAGGCTTTTTTTATCTCCTCTTCGGTTGCTGATTTGGAGACACCTAACACTTCGTAATAATCTCTTTTTGCCATAATTATTGAGTTATTTTATTCTCCTACTACCACTTTCGCATAGCGGATCACCTTGTCGTTGAGTGTATATCCCTTTTGGGTACAATCAACCACCTTGCCCTTTAGATCTTCTGTCGGAGCAGGTATTTTCGCTATCGCTTCGTGGAAGTCTGTGTCAAAATCTTTTGCCTCTGTCTCGATTGCCTTTACTCCATTTTGAGAAAGGAATGAGATGAATTTATTGTATATCAGTTCAACACCCTCCTTAATGGCTTCTCCGTCTGTCGAATTCTCCATCGCACTCTTTGCTCGCTCAAAATCATCTACTAACGGAAGCATATTGTTGAAAATGTTCTCCCCAGCAGACTTAATTAAATCCGCCTTCTCTTTCAATGTTCTTTTTTTGAAGTTGTCGAAATCTGCATAGAGACGAAGGTAATCGTTGTGCAATGTCTCACATTTTTTTTGCAACTCTTCTACCTCGTTTGATTCTACTGCCGTTTTGTCAGTGTCTTCAGAATTTGTAGTTTCTTGGTTTTCTACTTCTGAAGTCATCTCTTCTTTTTTAACATCTTCATTTACAGAGTTTTGCTCTGTATTTTCATTTTCTAAATTTTCCATATTTATATTTTTTTATTATTTACTTGCTAACTAATATAAATAATGCAAATTTTTTGCCATTCGATTATATTGCATATTTTGTCAGTATTTTTATTGATAATTCTGAAATATTGTCAGTGTTGGGCTTGTTTGAAAGTTCAAAAATAAGAAGATTGTGATTAAGGGAATTTTGCGAATTGATTTGATAATTGTATTTTTGCGGAAAAATATCGTGGTAAGCAACCGACATCAAATCAAAATAGAGGAGGGGGTTGCCTTTTAATTGAATATCTGTTAAATGTTTGTAAAATTTTAGTTTATGGCATTGCATAATGAATTAGGAAAATTCGGTGAAGAAAAAGCAGCCGAACTGTTACAGTCTGAAGGCTATATCATTAAAAGTCAAAATTATAGGTTTGGACGAGGGGAATTAGACATTGTGGCTGAGACCGACGATTTTCTTGTTGTGGTGGAGGTTAAAACGAGAAAGATGGGTTGCTATGTTTCTCCTACGGATAAAATCAATCAAGCTAAGGTTAGGAATATTGTCTATGCGACACAAGCGTACATCACTCGCTACCGAATCACAAAAGAGGTGCGTTTCGATGTCATTATTGTGATTGTAGATGTTGAAAAGGGCAGGGTCTGCAAATTAGACTGGTTGAAAGATGCTTTTTTACCGTCCGTTAATATGTGACAGGTTTCATCTTCTCTTTTTTTGAAAGAAATTTTGAACGATCTCTGCGCATTCTTCTTTCATGACACCGTCTGTTACTGTACATTTAGGGTGCAGGGCATTCGGTGCGATAAGATTGTAGCCTCTTTTTAAATCTTTTGTCCCATAAACCACTCTGCTGATCTGAGCCCACCCGATTGCACCGGCGCACATCGGACAAGGTTCTACGGTTACATACAATGTGCAATCTGAAAGGTATTTTGAGCCTAAATAATTAGCTGCCATTGTAATAGCTTGCATTTCTGCATGAGCGGTTACATCGGTCAATGTTTCTGTCAGGTTATGAGCGCGTGCGATGATTCTTCCTTGGCACACGATTACCGCACCAATTGGAACCTCATCTTTATTGGCGGCTTTTTTTGCTTCCGCCAATGCCTGTTTCATAAAATATTCGTCTGTAAGATGTTCGTTTGAATCCATAAATTGGTATTGAATTATTTCATCTCATCCTCCTTAAATAGATACATATCCTGCTGGACCATCTTCGACCAAACAGTTTTCATGATGGTATCACGAAGGAATTTTGATTTGTTTTTGATTTTAAACTGAGTATAAAAACGCTCCAAAAGCTTAAACTCCTTTTGATTCAGGGCAATATTGATGCGCTTGTTACGAACCAGCCGCTCCTTAACAGTAGGAGCGGTTGGATTTTTTTTCTTTTTAGCCATGCTGAATGGTTATTTCACAAGGAAATTCTCTGCGTTTCTTCTTTCAAAAGCAGTTTTTAAATCACTCAAATTGTTTTCAGCCTCTTTCAAAGCTTGTTGTGCCTTAAGAAGCTTCTCTTCTGCCTTTTTAATGTTTTCTATGGTTTTTTGATGCTCACCACGCACATCTATGATGTCAGCATCCGTAATGAGCCTGTTGGCCTGTTTAAAATGTCCATTAAACTCGTTTTCCGTACTATGAACAATCCTTACAGCCCCCTGTTTTTGATCTGCATAGAAGAAGGTGAAAGACATTCCATCTCCAGCAACACTTTGAACAAGTCCCATTTTGATGATCTCCTTAGGATTTTGAGGATTTGCGAAAAACACTATATCTCCAGCTTGCATTTTGGCAATCTTTGTGATTTTCTTTCCTGTCTTAGCCAAGTCTGCCATTTCAGATGGAACATCAATTCCCAATTTTTTAAATGTGTAGGTGATCAAACCGGAATTGTCAAAAGCATCCTCTCCACTTGCTCCGACAGCAAAAGGTTTGTTGTTTTGTTGAAGAGTGTAAGCCAACGCTTCGCTGATACTCTTACATGGTGCATTTACAATATCCATGCGAGTGCCGGAAAAAGCAGAAAATCCTGAAAAAAGCAATACTGCTACTGAGAGTCTAAATTTTGTCATGATTGTAATATTTTTTGTTACACAATATATTTGGCAAAAATAAAAAAATGAAAAACATTTTTGCCGTTTTGAGAGAATAAATTACACAATTTTAATTAGAAATTCTAAAAAAAATATCCATTAGTGTAATTACAAAAGAAAAAAGAGGGACTTCACATACGGAAGTCCCTCATACATGGTATTACGTTAGGGAAATTAAATCCTCGCCTCCTTATTACTCTGCTGCTGGAGCTTCAGCCTCTGCCGTAGCCTCGTTTTCAGCCGCTGCTGCTTCTGCTGCTGCCTCTTTTGCTGCTGCTTCAAGAGCTGCTGCTGCCTCTGCTCTCTTTTTAGAAAGAGCCTCAGCCTTTGCTGTATTAACAGCCTTCTCAGCCTCCAAACGCTTTTTGATGTCTTCCTTCTTTGCAGTCTCCTTCTTGCTAACAAATTCTTGAGCCTTCTTCTCCTTCTCAGCTACCCAAGCATTGAACTTTTGCTCAGCTACCTCCTCAGAGAAAGCACCTTTCTTCACACCACCCATGAGGTGTTTCTTCAAGTAAACTCCTTTGTCGCTCAAAAGGTTTCTTGTTGTGTCAGTAGGTTGTGCACCTACACCCACCCAATACAATGCTCTTTCGAAGTTTAAATCTACTGTAGCAGGATTGGTGTTTGGATTATAAGATCCAAGTCTCTCAATGTACTTACCATCACGTGGTGCTCTGCTATCCGCTACGACGATGTGGTAGTACGCGTACCCCTTGCGGCCGTGTCTTTGCAATCTAATCTTAGTTGCCATTTTTTTAATTTTTTTTAGTTAAACTTCTGTTTTGCTTAAAAGCGGTGCGAAATTATGATTTTTTTTTTGATTACACAAGTTTTGTGCGGGATTCTTTTTCGCCTTTTGGGTATTTCCTGCGTAAAAAAACATTCATTGCAAAATTTAAGCTAATAATAGGGTCGCCCTTATCTTGCATGTTCGCAAGAAGTTTCTCCCAATACCTTGTTTTTGGCGACAATGGCAACGAACTCTTTCAGATAGAAGGGTTCAAAGTAGGCAACGTCCTTAAATTCTTTTTGATGAAAGGCTCTTTCTGCTTCTGTTCCCATGTTTTCTGCGAGTGGTGTGATTTCGGGTATGTAGTGCGCATTCTCATGGGTCAATTTTTGCATGCACTTAGCCGAACCATTGCCGAAGAAAAAGACCGTGTGTCCTGCCAAAATCTCTGCGTAGGATTCCTCATCAATGATGTCTGCAGAAATATCCCTCACCTTGTTCATGTTTTTGTCGAAAAATGCAGTGTAAACTTCCATCCTTCTGGCATCAATCATCGGACAAAAAAGCGCATCCTCCGGAACTGTCTTCAATGTGTCGGCTGCTGCTTTTGCCATGATTTTCAGGGTATCTACAGAGAGGAGAGGAACGTCTGCTCCATAACTCAAACCTTTGGCGGTCGAAACTCCTATTCGCAAACCAGTGTACGAACCCGGACCACAACTGACTGCAACAGCATCAATGGTGATTTCCTGCTCTTGTGCATATTTTTGCATCTCTTGCAAATAGGTGGCCAGCAAGGTGGAGTGTGCTTGTCCCTCCATCTGTTTTTTTGTCCAAACGCACCTTCCGTCAACACTCAACGCCACCGAACATACTTCTGTGGATGTTTCTATGGAAATTATATTTGCCATTTTTTTTCTTTTTTTGGATTGCAAATTTACGCAATTGGTTTTAAACAAGATGATTTAACACCGAATTTTTATTTGTTTTTTCCGTTATTAGAGTTGCCAGAACCTCATTATGGCTGCAATATGTCAAATCGTTTGTAAACAAAAACGTTGGAAATAAACCAAATAATAAAATTTTTTTATAAGTTTGCGAAAACGGACGTTTCTCATATTGTATGCCCCAAAGTCTATGCAACATGATAGCGTTTCATTATGGTCTCTGCTTTTTTTAACTTGTGTGTATGTGTGAACACTCCTATTGGAGTAAATACACATCATTTATTATGAACGAAAATATATTTGGAAAAATGAAGAAAATTTTATGGTTACTGTTCCTGGCGCTTTTTAGTCTGATGAATACACTGGCGCAAGAGTTTGAGTTTACCCATGAGGGACATACCCTGAAATACGTGCGTAATCTGAACGGGGTGACGTGCGATTATGCGCAAGCGAACATTTCCGGAACTGTAAAAATCCCTTCTACAGTATATTATGAAGGAGATACCTTCTCTGTTACGAAGATCGGAGAAGGTGCATTTTACAAATGCCACAAAATATATGGTATATTTCTGCCCAACACTATAAAAAGCATAGGAGATAGGGCTTTTTCGCATTGTAAGAACTTGAAAAAAATTGTTTTGTCCGATTCGATCATAGATTTAGGAAATTTTACTTTTGAAAACTGTTTGGGATTAACAAGTATCGAAATTCCAAAGACGGTTACCATTTTGGGTAATTCTGTGTTCATCAATTGTGCAGGTCTAAAAAAGGTTGTTCTGCCCAATACGATCACGAGCATAGGTGATCAGGCTTTCAAAGGGTGTTTTGAATTGAATAGTATAAACATTCCCGAATCTGTCACAGAAATCAAAACGAAAGTATTTGAAAATTGTGAGAGTCTCGAAAAAATAGTCATTCCCAAATCCGTGAAAAAAATTGGCGCAGGACTATTTTTTAATTGCCTAAGCTTAAAATCCGTCATAATGGAAGCGGAAACCCCACCTTCCATAGAAGTAACTTTCGCCTATAAGTATATTCAATTCGATATCTATGATATATTTTCCACATACGAATTGTTCTCAGATCTTGTATATGCGCCAATCTACGTTCCGGCAGGCTCTGTCGAAACATATAAAAACACATACCAATGGAGCAATATGCAAATATTACAAAAGTAATAAGCAAAAGAGGAACTTTTTTTGAGGGCAATCTGTCAAATTTTCATTTTGTTGAAGAAGTTTAGGCAACTTTTATATTAGGTCGAATAAAGCAAAATGAGATTTATGGGAAAAAAAAAGCTATTTTATAGAACTGTTCCTAAGAGTATCTCCGTAAAAAAAAATGATGTCACTTTTCTTTAGTTGCCCACTTTTATTCTGTAAATTCAAAACATTTTTTTACTTTTGCACTGATTCGTCCTGTTTTTTCATGACGTTTATTCAACTAAGGTATAAAATAAAAAATCATATATCATGGTACTATCAATGACCGGATTTGGCAAGGCGACTTGCGAAGTGGGAACTAAAAAATTGACGATTGAAATAAAGTCTTTGAACAGCAAGCAATTAGACCTATTTTCTCGTCTTCCTAACATATATAAGGAAAAAGAGTTGGAATTGCGTAATTATGTTGCGCAAAAACTGGAAAGAGGAAAAGTCGAATTCTCCATTTCCATGGATTCAATCAATGGCGCACAACCCAATCAAATCAACAAAACGTTGGTGAAAAGTTACTACGAAGAGATAAAATCATTATCTCAAGAGTTGGGTGTGGAACCTCCAGCAGATTGGATGAGAATTTTATTGAAAATGCCGGATGTGATGAAAATGGAAGCTGCGGAGTTGGAGGAGACCGATTGGAAGATCATCAGAATGGCGTTTGAGGAGGCTGTAGATGACCTCATAGGATTCAGACAAAAAGAGGGTGAGTCCTTAAAAAAAGTCTTTTTGCAAAAAATCGAAAACATAAGGAATCTTCTCGTTCAAGTTGAACCATACGAAAAAGAGCGAGTGGAAAAGATCAAAACAAGAATCCTCGAAAACCTCTCTTCTCTAAAGCAGGTCGAAATAGATAAAAACCGTTTTGAACAAGAGATGATCTACTACATCGAAAAGTTAGATGTCAATGAAGAAAAAAATCGTCTTCGTCAGCATCTCGACTATTTCGTAGAGACGATGAACGCAGAGGGTGCGTCAGGAAAAAAATTAGGATTCATCGCACAAGAGATCGGACGAGAAATCAACACCCTCGGTTCAAAGTCCAACCACCCGGAAATGCAGAAGATCGTGGTGATGATGAAAGATGAGTTGGAACAAATTAAAGAACAGGTCTTAAACGTTTTATAATAATATGGCATCAATCGAAAAAATGATTATCGTTTCCGCACCGTCAGGTTCAGGGAAAAGCACATTGATAAATTACTTGATGACACAGTTTCCTAACCTCGAATTTTCTGTCTCTGCCACGAGTAGAGCCCCAAGAGGAACGGAACAGAATGGAGTGGAGTACTACTTTCTTTCTCCTTCAGAATTCCGAGAGAAGATTAAAAATGAAGAGTTCCTTGAATGGGAAGAGGTGTACGAAGATAAATTCTACGGAACATTGAAGAGTGAGGTTTCTCGCATCAATGCAAAAGGTAATGTAGTCGTTTTTGACGTGGACGTTGTAGGTGGTTGCAACATAAAAGAGATGTATGGAAAAAACGCATTGTCGATTTTCATCATGCCTCCGTCTATTTCCACACTAAAAGAGAGACTGATCAAGAGGGCAACAGACAAAATGGAGGTGATCGAGGCTCGTGTGGAAAAAGCCTCCCAAGAGATGACGTTCGCACCTAAATTTGATCGGATTGTCGTAAATGACGATTTAGAGTCAACTAAGGGGTTGATGAAGAAGATTGTCGGAGAATTCATTAACGACTAACAACCACAAAGAAACGCCATGAGAAGGGTCGCACTTTTTTTCGGTTCGTTTAATCCCATCCACAATGGGCATCTGATATTGGCGAACTATATCGCCGAGTATTGCGGTGTCGATGAAGTGCGCTTTGTAGTGTCTCCACAAAACCCCTTTAAGCAAGACAAAAGGTTGCTACCCGACAAACTAAGACTTGACTTGGCGCAGACTGCAATAGGAGATTACCCCAAATTCTCTGTATCAGACATAGAATTCGATTTGCCCAAACCCTCCTACACCTATCATACTTTAAGCAAATTGAGAGAACAAGAGCCAGAAACTGAATTTGTATTGTTGATTGGAGGAGATAACCTTCGCTCTTTTCCACAATGGAAAAATGCAGAAGAGTTGGTGGAAATGTGTGAATTATGGGTTTATCCGCGTCCGAAATGCGATATGCAGATTCCCTTAAATTGGGAAGACAAAGTGAGGATATTGGAGGACGCACCCATGATAGAGGTTTCTTCCACTGTCGTCAGACAAGCAAAGAGAGTAGGGAAAGACCTTAGATTTTATCTTCCTACAGAGGTGTGGCGTAAACTACCAGAGGATTTTTGCGTAGAAATCGACTAAATTAACGATTAAAAGAAAAAAATAGGATAAATTAGTACAAAAGTTCGGAATTAACTTTTATTTTTGTACTCTAATTTGAAATGAGAATAAAATATATAAAAAATAAATAAAAAAGAATAAAAAAATGGCTGAGAAATCAAAGTCTAAAAAGCAGGTGGTAGATCCTAAAAATGAGGATCAGGTTGTGTTTGATACAATTGAAGAATCTTTAACCACCGGAGCGAGTTGGTTTATAAAGAATCTCAATATGATTCTTATTGCTTTAGCGATCATTTTAGCAGTGATAGTTGGATATATCTGCTGGAAAAACTTCATTTCCAAACCAAAAGAGGCAGAAGCAAAAGAGAGCATTTGGAATGCTGAATCATTGTTTTCTAAAGGTGCATATCAGGAAGCATTGGACGGAAACGACAGCATCACTGGATTCCTTGAAATCATCGATGAGTACGGAAGTACAACTACAGGAAATTTGGCAAATGCTTACGCCGGATTGTGCTACAAAGAGTTGGGAGACAACGAAAATGCTATCAAATATTTGGAGGCTTTTGACTCCGACAGCAAGATGGTGCAACCTTCAATCTATGGTGCGATAGGTGATGTATATTGGGATATGGAAAATGCAGAAAAAGCAATCTCTTTCTATAAGAAAGCTGCTAAAGAAGAGAATGCGATGATGACTCCATTCTACAATAAAAGAGCCGCATTAGCATATTTGTCTATCGGAAAGAATGACGAAGCTTTGAAATTGTTGGAAAGCATCGAAAAGAATTATCCTAAATTCCCAGAAATGGAAGAGGTGCAAAAATTCATCGAGTTTGCAAAGCAAGCAAAATAAAAGAATTAGTAATGGCTACAATCGATTTATCGAAATATGACATTAACGCTGTGCCAAACGCCTCTGATATGGTGTTTGGCATAGTTGTTTCTGACTGGAACGAGCAAGTTACCCACAGCCTGTTAAAAGGTGCATACGAGACGCTAACCAAACATGAAGCAAAAGAGGAGAATATCCATGTTTTTCATGTTCCCGGAAGTTTTGAGTTGGTCTATGCAAGTTCTAAAATCCAAAAAGAAATGCCTAATATCGATGCTGTAATTGCGTTGGGTTGTGTAGTCAGGGGAGGAACTCCACATTTTGATTATGTTTGTGAGGGTGTGACCAACGGATTGGCAAAACTAAACGCTGAAGGTACAATTCCATTCATTTTTGGATTGCTAACCACTGATGATATGCAACAGGCATTGGATAGAGCAGGAGGTGTGTTGGGTAATAAAGGTGTAGAAGCAGCTGTGACAGCTATAAAAATGGTAGACTTCTCAGATGCTTTGACAAGAGCTAAATGAAGTTCTGAATATGTTCATTTCACATGCCTATAATCAATTTTTTATAGTCCTTAAAAAGTATGATTTTTAATCATACTTTTTTTATGGCAAATCAGCACATTTGCAACAAACTCAATAGAAACTCCTCAAATTCTGGAAACAAAAATTCAGAGTAAAATATTGAAATTGAAACGGTAAGAGTTATCTCCACTTTTTTTTCTAAAAAAAATAAGATTTTTTTTCGGTAAAATGTTTGGAGGTTTCAAAAATAGTTCCTATCTTTGCATCACCAAAATAAAGGGAAGCATACCAGAGTGGCCAAATGGGGCAGACTGTAAATCTGCTGGTTTTTACCTTCGGTGGTTCGAATCCATCTGCTTCCACGAATTTGAAATAATGAATGCGGAAGTAGCTCAGTTGGTAGAGCATCAGCCTTCCAAGCTGAGGGTCGCGAGTTCGAACCTCGTCTTCCGCTCTAAGAGGTCTCAATACGAGACCTCTATTTTTTTAATCTGATACAAAATGAAAAAAATTATTTTAGCCTCTAATTCTCCTCGTAGAAAAGAACTTTTAGGAGGTTTAGACATACCCTTTGAAGTAATAACCATCAACGGATTGGACGAATCTTTTTCTGAAGATTTGAAAGGGGAAGAGATCCCTCTATTTCTATCAGAAAAAAAATCTGAAGCTTACAGCGAGTTCTGGAGCAAACCCGAAACGATCGTCATAACTGCCGACACGATCGTCTGGATGAATGATAAAGTGCTTGGAAAACCAAAGAGTAAGGAAGAAGCTTTGGAAATGCTCCGTTCTATGTCTGGAAAATCTCATTATGTCTATACGGGAGTGTGTGTTAGATCCGCAGAAAAGAAAGTCTCATTCGTATGTTCATCAGAAGTTCGATTCGCTAATTTGGACGAATCCGAAATCGAGTATTATGTCGACAAATACCAACCATACGACAAAGCAGGCTCATACGGTGTACAAGAATGGATTGGCTATATTGGGGTAGAACACATCAACGGAAGTTTCTACAACATCATGGGATTGCCCATCCAGAGGTTGTACACTGTTATGAAAAAAGAATTTCTGTTTTAGGCTATAGGTCATAGGGCTTTCGTTCGAACTAAAGAAAAAATGTGAAGTCATGGAAAATCTGTGGGCGAACGCAATGTCTGGCGGAAAAGAAGTGAAAGTGAAAATCAAAGTTATTTTCGACAGAAATTCAAAAAGATCAAGTAAGTGAGATGTCAAATAATGGATGATGATAAATAATTAATTTCGTACTTGCTCATCTTAAAATTTTTCTATAATTTGCTACTGATTATCGGTGATATTTTTGTTGGATAATAATTCATTTCTTTTTTTGTATCTTTAAAGTTACGAAAAGCTTCTACTTATCAAATTGATAATCAATATTTTAAGCGTGATTTTGAGGGAGATTTTTTAGGTCTCTCAAATTGGTTTTGAATTAAATTTAAACAACTTCTAAGTAGTTATGAAAAGTATTGAACTTATATTTCTAATGCCCAATTGTGCAAAGACAATAGGGGTAGCAAGCTTGGATGTGGCGCACGTGTTGATGACCATTGCCAAGCATAGCAAGCGTCTAAAAAAATGGGAATATGTCTCTTATTTGAAAAAAGAAGAGAATTTTATTGATTTAGAAAAGTTCGACAGCGAGACAGAATTAGCACATTCTTTGGCAGAAAAATTCATAAAAGCGAAAGGCAAATATGTCCGGAAGTACAACAAAGATGTAAAGGTCGTAACTGAGGATTCTTCTGATCGGGTAGGTTATATATATTGGTATCGTTACAAAGAGAGTAAAGATGTAGTATATGATATAATCTTCGATCTGGGAAGTCAATCAGGTGATAGTGGAATAAGAATAGTAGTTCCGGAGACAGATGAAAATTTCTTTGAATGGGGACCGAAAGTGATGAATGATTTGATAGATTATTTCAAGCCTAAATATGCCGGTATTTATCCATGGT
>CALFTM010000104.1 GCA_937916355.1 uncultured Bacteroidales bacterium | reverse complement strand
AGTTTCTCAAAAGATGAAGTGCAGAAGTTATTGTCGGATTTGGTGGCGTTTCATCAAAACGATTCGGACAAGACATTGTATGTTCAGGCTAAACTTGATTATTTGGATGAAAAGTTTCCCTATGAAGAGGAACTGCATGATGGACAGTATCATAGTGATGATTTCGTATTGGAACATCCTTACTATAAGGAAATGGAGGCTTTTCTGAAAGAGTTGGGAGAGGACGAGAACGCCTATTTTGTTAGGGAGGATATGTGCTATTATCTCATGGGGTATCTTGAAGGTAAAGAGTATAGTCCAGCTTTCAGAAATTCAAAATTGCCTCAGGTGGTTTATGATTTGGCTAATGTGGGAGAGGGAAGTGCTGATGATGTGAAATGGAGTGTTGATGATGTGAATTTATGCGAGTTGAGAAGCTACATTGATGAAATAAAAAGAAAACATATTCGAATAGAACGTGATGCAACGGGAGTCTTTCATTCTGGAGAGCCACTCAAGTTTCGCGTGATGTATGCAAATATGGACAGCCTGAAATTCACAATTTATCGTGATACTCGCTCACTTTTGGAAAAGAAGCGCGATGAGGGTAAGTATTTGAAAGATAGGGCTAAATTTAAAGAATATGCTCAAAAGGTTGCAGATTATGAATTTAAATTGTCTCCGTCAAATTATTTTATACTGGAAGATACAACGGTTGAAATAGCAGCTTTGCCGTACGGTTTATATTATGTTGATGTAGAAGGGAAAAATGAGGACGATGGTTATCTTGAATTTTCTGTAACTGATATTTTTGGTTTGAGTTTGCAACAAAAAAATCAGTCGGATTATGTTTTTGTCGATTCAAAATCGGGCGCTCCTCTCGATGGGGTTTCTGTTACTGCATATTGGGGAAGCAATAGAGAAAATGTCTATTCGTTCGGCACTTCTGGAGAAGATGGTGTCTTGGATGAGGCTAAAATACCTGATGAGGTGATGAAAAATCAACGTAGCAGGGTTGAACACGGATTCAAACGTGGTGATGATGCTTATCATAATTGGGAATATGTTTATAGAAATAGACCTCTGGTCAATCAAGGTGATAATGCGCAGGATTTTCTATGTGACATTTTTTTTGATCGGGCTATCTATCGTCCCGGACAGGTAGTGCGTTTTAAGGCGATTTGCTATAAGTTGGCGGAAAATGGTTCTGCTGTGATTCAAGGGGAGAACTGTAAATTTCATGTTGTTGGTGCGAATGGTCAGAGAATCAGCGAATTGTCTTTGGTTACCAATGAATTTGGTTCTGTTTCGGGTTCATTCGTTTTGCCTATGGATGCTTTGTCCGGTCGTTATACTATTCTTTCAGAACGCGGTAGTTCAGAACAATTCAGGGTTGAGGAGTATAAACGACCGACCTTTGAGGTGAATTTAGACAGACCGACGACCAGCTTCTCTTTTGGTGATTCGGTGACGGTTTCGGGTCATGCGGATTATCTGTTCGGTGCGCCGCTGACGGCAGGAAAGGTGAAGTATGAGGTGACAAGGGAATTGTGGTGGTTCTGGCGATGGATTGGAAACTCAGAAGCAGATAAGGTTGTCTCTTCGGGCGAAGTGGAACTTTCAAAAGATGGGAAGTTTGATATTCCGTTTGTGGCAGAAAGGGGCGAAATTAAGGAGCTTTCTTATTATAGGTATGAGGTAAAGGTCACTGTGACTGATGAGAATGGGGAGTCTCAAGAGGAACTGCTTTCGGTCTATGTGGGTGATCGCTCTATGACATTCCGCTCTTCGTTGGGCGAAAGATGTTTGATGGAGGATTTGCCGACGGCCAAATTTCATTTGTCGAATTTGGAGGGTGTCGGAATGAAAAATTTCTCAATCCACTATGAAGTGGGACGCTTAGACAAAAACGAGGTCGTGACCACAGTTGCGTCTGGAGAAGTGAAGTCTGATGAGGAGGGCGCATTTACTCTGCCATTGTCCGGTTCTGATTTGTTGTCCGGTTCTTATCAGTTTGTTTTCAAAGCAAAGGATGACAAAAAAAGGGATGTGGAGAATACTTTCAAAACGATACTTTACAGAAAAGAGGATAATCGTCCGCCGGTCTATTCTGTTCTTTGGCAGGAGGATGTGAAAAGTGTGTCGCTTGCTTATGGTGAAAAGCACACCGTTCGTATTGGCTCTTCGCTTAAAGATGCTCACCTGTTGGTCGTTTCAATCAGCGCGAAAGGTGAGAAAAAACTTAAATGGGTTAAGTTGAATGACGAAATCAGAACCTTCGACCTTATGTTGCAGAAAGAGGACGGCGAAGCTAAATCAGTTTATTTTTATCTTGTACATAATGGTTCTTTGCATAGTACGAAAATGGGTTTGAATCTGAAGGAGGAGGATAAATCTATGCCGATAGAGTTGTCTGTGTTTAGAGACAATCTGCTGCCGGGTGCGGAGGAGACGTGGACTGTAACTGTTCCGAAAGAGCGCAAGGCAGAAGTGCTTGCCACTATGTATGATGCGTCGCTGGATCTGTTAGCTCCTCTCTCTTGGAATTTCAATCCAAAATACAGAAAATTTTATAGTTTCAGAGTTTATAGCTCGTGCGATAATGACTATGCATTGTCTTTTAAAACTTATTCTCCGTTAAAAGATAATTGTTCTTTTCTTCATTATGTGAAATATCATTTCATGGATTTGCCGTCGGGTGATTTAAATAGGGGGATGAGAATGTACTCTATTAGTTTGGCTGAAGAGGAATCAGAGGAATTATATGATCATTCCGTTTCAACAATGAAAGCGCATGGTGCTTCACCTAAATTGGCGATGGGGAATACATTGGCAGAACAAGGAGCTATGAAGAAGAGCGATTTGACGGGTACTATTTCTTATGTTACTGAGACTGTGCCAGTGCCAGTTCCGACCGAGGAGGTAAAGGTGCGTTCCAATTTTGCAGAAACGGCGTTCTTCTTCCCGCACATGGAGTCGGATAGCGCAGGTAATGTGAAAATTTCGTTTCAGATTCCTGAAAGCCTCACCCGCTGGAACTTCATGCTGCTTTCTCATACGAAGGATTTGTATTATGGACAGAAAAAGGCAACGGTCATAACACAAAAACCGTTTATGGTCTCTGCTAATTTGCCTCGCTTCTTCCGTGATGGTGATAAAATCGCCTTAACGGCAAAGGTGACGAATCTTTCGGATGATGATAAAAAAGGTTCTGTAAGGATTCTGTTGCTCGACCCTGTGACGGAGGCGGTTGTGGCTGAAAATAGAGGTTCTTTTGATGTGAAACAGAAGGAGACGGCTGTGGTGTCGCTCTCGTTTGATGTGCCTGATACGCACGACGCGCTGATTGTCCGCACCATCGCAAAAGGTGACGGATTTTCTGACGCAGAGCAGAAGATGGTGCCTGTGCTACCAAACAGAACGGTTGTGACGCAGTCCATGCCACTCTATGTGCGTGGCGGTCAGACTAAAACGTGCCGTTTTGAAAATCTTCTTAAAAATCAATCTCCTACTTTGCGAAATAATTTCTTAAAATTGGAGTTCTCTACCAACCCTGTCTGGTATGCGGTGCAGGCAATGCCTTCAGTGGCGACAATTGAACATGAAAATGCGACATCCTTATCGGCTGCTCATTTTGTCTCTTTGATGGCTCATCATATCGCCACTTCAAATCCTCGCATCTTCAACGTGATCGAATTGTGGAAAAAGAATGGCGGTGATGCCAACACATTGTTGTCCCAGTTGGAGAAAAATCAGGAGGTGAAGAACATTTTGCTGAACGAAACCCCTTGGGTGATGGAGGCGAAAAACGAAACAGAACGCAAACAACGTCTTGCCACACTATTTGACTTAAATGATCTAAAGCAGAAGGGTGATGTGTGGGTGAAAAAACTGGCAGACTATCGTTTGGCAGATGGCGGTTACGCTTGGTTTAAAGGTTGCGATTATTCAAGCTTGCATACTTCTCTTTTTGTGGTTGACAATATAGGTCGTCTGCGCAAGGCCGGGCTGGATACCAAAGATGTTGAAAAAAGTTTGAATGTGAAGGCTACGCTGCACTATTTAGATGGTCGTTTGAGAGAAGAGTATGATAATATGAAAAAGTGGAAGCTTACACCTCATTGCAGCAGCTCCACTTTATACTACTTCCAAGTGAGAAGCCTCTTCCCTGATGTCTCTCTGAAACAGGGTACAAAGGAGGCGTATGATTATTATTTCAAATTGATGGCGGAAAAGGATGAGTGGGAGAGCT
Source organism: uncultured Bacteroidales bacterium (assembly GCA_937916355.1). Lineage (GTDB taxonomy): Bacteria > Bacteroidota > Bacteroidia > Bacteroidales > Paludibacteraceae > UBA1181. The sequence continues at coordinate 2,089 of CALFTM010000104.1, read as the reverse complement.
TCTCTCTTTATGAGAAATCGCTTGCTGCTATCGCGCTGCACAGAGGTGGTAAGTCGGAGGTGGCGAAAAAGATTGTGGAATCGCTTCGCGAACACTCTTCTACTACCGATGAAATGGGCATGTATTGGAAGAAAAACACAAGTGGCTGGCTCTGGTCGGAGTCTGCCATCGCAACACATACCCGAATCATGGAGGCTCTTGAGCTGGTTGACCCTAAAAGGGAGGAGCAGGACAATATGCGCATCTGGCTGCTGAATCAGAAACGCACGCAAGACTGGGGCAATACGATTGCTAACATCGATGCCCTCAATGTCTTCTTACTCTCCGGCTCCAACTGGATCTCTAATGACAATGTCGTAGAAGTGAAGATGGGCGGTGAAATTGTGAAACCAGAAAAAACAGAGGTCGGCACAGGCTATTTTGAAAAAAATATTCCGGGTGAATTGGTGAAACCGTCGATGGGCGAAGTGACCTTGACGAGCGAGAAGGATGGTAATCTCTCATGGGGAGCGCTCTATTGGCAGTTTGAAGAGGATTATGCGGCTGTGCCAAAAAGCAAGACTGCTTTGCAGGTGGAGCGAATGGTAATGCTTGAAACTAAAAATGTCGATGGAACGGCTCTTTTGAAGAAGATAGACAAAAACACTACAGTGAAGGTCGGCGATAAGGTTACAGTGCGACTGACGCTCCGCACAGACCGAGATATGGATTATGTTATGCTGAAAGACCAGCGCGCGGCTGCTTTAGAACCGCAAAAGCAACTTTCAGGCTACAGATATTCCGATGGAATCGGCTATTATTACTCGCCGAAAGACGCTGCGGTCTATTATTTCTTCGACCATCTTGCCAAAGGAACGTATGTCTTTGAATATTCATTGTATGCGACCCATGCCGGAACATTCTCTTCTGGTCTGGCAACTGCTCAGTGTATGTACGCACCGGAGTTCCTCTCTAATACGGACGGATTTGAGATAAAGATTGTAGAGATGAAATGATTCAAGTTATGAAAAATTATAGAACGTAATTTAAATTAATGTATTGTTATGAATAATAAGTTAAAGATTTTGCTGCTCTCTCTTCTGTTAGCTTTCTTTTTTATTTTCTTGCTATTGAAAAATATGGAGAAAGAGGTTGCCATTGTTCCTGTTGTGAAGCCAGACACTATTAATATTGTCGATGAAAAGGAATCTTTGGAGAAGACGATAGAGTCCGAGAAATCATATTCCAGCAAGATTGTTTACAACAGAATGAAGAAATTTAAAGAGAAAGGCGTTGCTGGTTATTTTGAAGATATGAATTTGCCGGAGATTGAAATCAACACACCTCTTGTAGCGAGGTGTGGATATGATGGGAAAGACTCTCTGAAACGTTTCTTCGAGGAAGATTTATATCTTGTCGAGGATGTAAAAGACAAAGTTAAGGATATTTTAACAGCAGACGTTGGAGACGGAGAGTGGAAGAAAATGATTGAAGATTTTTGCGACTTTTACTATTTTTTCAACAAAGGGAAGAAGGTTGGAGATTTTTATTATTGCATCTGCTATGATAATGGAGATTGTGACACAAGTTTAGACCTGTATATTTTTAACGAGAAGATGGAGATTATATCTTTTAAAGAGTTAGCAAATCAAGAATGTTACATAGGGAATGAAGAGCCTATAATGGTTGATGATTACGAAAGATGGAATGACGAGGCGGAAATTTATTCGACATTTTTAACCGACACCACATTTGTTACTTCTGACTGCGTCTATTTTTGGCTCAAAGATACTGTTGAAAATACTAAAACATACTATAAAGAGAGTTTCAATGTGTCGTATCTGATAAATAAAAAAGGTGAAATTATAGAGACCAAAAGGGATTCTATTGTTCAAGAGTGGCAGGAGCCAGAATATAAAAGCATCAATATCTAACGGGCATGGCTGTGATGTTCAGACACTAAATATAGCTGTCTCATAGACTATTTTGTAAATAAAGTGAAAGAAAGACAAACATAAAAAAAACGCTTGCAGTTTTGCAAGTGCTCGTGGGCATAACAGGACTTGAACCTGTGACCCCCTGATTATGAGTCAGGTGCTACTAACCAACT
>CALFTM010000103.1 GCA_937916355.1 uncultured Bacteroidales bacterium | reverse complement strand
ATGATTACGAAGAGAACTTGAAAAATTGCAATGACTGGTTCAGTGTCATGAATACTGCCAAAAAAGATGGATTGGAAGAGGGAGAAGCGATAGGAATAGAAAAAGGACGAGCTGAGGGTGAGGCCATAGGACTGCAAAAAGGCGAAGCCATCGGATTACAAAAAGGAAGGGCAGAGGGCGAAACCATAGGCATTCTAAAAACAGCCAAGAAAATGAAGGAAGAGGGCTTGGATGTAAACGTAATTTCAAGACTGACAAATTTGTCTGTTGACGAAATAGAGAAGTTATAGGGTGTATATCTTCTTAAATTCCGAAAATGGAAAAAGTTAAACGTTGAAAATTATTGGGAGTTGCCTTTGATTTGTTTTATGTTAAAAATATATGTTACGATGAAAAAAATTTTGTTGCTGTCGTTAATGGTGTTAGGTTCTATTTTTCAGACATTCGCATCAGAAAAGAAATCAGAACTGAGAGACTCTATCGCTTTACTCAACCAAAAAATCGAGATGCTCAGTAAGCAGGTGGATCATCTTCAGGAGAAGTCTAAAAGGGATTCGTTGAACGTGGTGAGGTTAGAGTTGAATTTAAACAAGTACGAAGAACTTAGAAAGTATATGAAGGGTTCTCTTCAGTCGGCTCAAAACTATCTGAACGAGAACAAAGGTCTGCTTGAAGACTTGTTAAAAATGTCGAAGGAGGTGATTAACGAGGAGGCTTTTTATGACATGATAAATAGGATAGGAGAGGAAGTGGAAAAATCTTCAGAAAAATGAATCTTAGAAATTGAAGAAAAATCGTTAATTTTGCGACTAACAAGAATGTTTAGTCATGTCAGATAAAAATGAAATTTTCATAAAAAATGCGTATGTCAATAACCTGAAAGGGATAGACGTGCGCATTCCTCGTAATAAGTTCACAGTAATCACTGGTTTGTCAGGTTCTGGCAAGTCTTCGTTGGCTTTCGACACCCTCTATGCGGAGGGGCAACGCCGGTATGTGGAGAGTCTCTCCTCCTATGCTCGTCAGTTTTTGGGAAGGATGAGTAAGCCTGAGGTGGATTTCATAAAAGGCATACCACCAGCGATTGCCATCCAGCAGAAGGTCAACACCCATAATCCTCGTTCCACTGTCGGAACGTCTACAGAGGTATATGAGTATCTGAAACTGCTGTTTGCGCGTATTGGTAAAACCTATTCTCCAATTTCAGGATGTGAAGTAAAAAAACATCAAGTGAGCGATGTAGTTGATTATGTGCTTTCTTTTCCAGAAGGCACGAGGGGCATGGTCTTATCCCCTTTTAAAGTTCCTTCCGGCAGGACATCGTCTCAGCAGTTGGAGATTTTGATGCAACAGGGGTATAGTAGGGTAGAAGTAGATGGTAGTGTGATGCGAATAGACGAGGCTTTGAACGATGCCTCTTTAGGTGATAAGAAGGTGGTTTTGGTAGTAGACCGTTTTTCTGTTAAGAATGATTTGGATACATCCAACCGTCTTGCGGATTCCATCCAGACCGCCTTTTCGGAGGCTGACGATACTTGTGTTATCCGAATCTACAGCGATCGAGATAATTCGACGGAAAAAATCTTTTCTAAAAAATTTGAAGCTGACGGAATGGTTTTTGAGGAGCCGACCGACTTGATGTTTAGTTTCAATACGCCGTATGGTGCATGTCCCACCTGTGAAGGGTTTGGGAAAGTGATGGGAATCGACGAGGATCTTGTGATACCTGATAAAACTAAATCGCTCTACGATGGTGCGGTTGTTTGCTGGAAGGGAGAGAAAATGTTTGAATGGCTGCGCTATTTCGTAATGAATTCTTCCAGATATAAGTTCCCTATCCACAAGCCTTATATGGATTTAAGTCAGGAAGAGAAGGATTTGTTATGGCATGGAAGTGCCCATCTTCAGGGAATAGATGCCTTTTTCGATTTTGTAAAAGAGAATCAGTATAAGATACAGTACAGGGTGATGCTTGCCCGTTATAGGGGGAAAACCACTTGCCCTGATTGTCATGGAACGAGATTGCGCAAAGAGGCGAACTATGTTAAGGTTGCAGGTAAGACCATCACCGAGTTGGTCGATATGCAGGTGTCCGACCTTGCCCTCTTTTTCAATAATATCACACTTACCGAGCATGAGCAGGGTGTAGCAAAACGATTATTGATAGAGATAAAAAACAGGTTGAATTTACTAAATAACATAGGGTTAGGGTATCTTACGCTCAACCGCCTTTCCAATAGTCTTTCCGGTGGTGAAAGTCAGAGAATCAACCTTGTTACCTCTTTAGGCAGTAGTCTGGTGGGTTCTTTGTATGTTTTGGACGAACCGAGCATTGGGCTCCATCCGAGGGATACTCATTTGTTGATTGATGTGTTGAGGAAGTTGCAGCAGATAGGTAATACCGTGGTCGTCGTGGAGCATGAGGAGCAGTTCATGAGGGCAGCCGATTACATTGTGGATATTGGTCCGAAAGCAGGCAGATTAGGTGGTCAGGTTGTGTTTCAGGGTCTGTTGACAGAGGATATTCTCCACGACCCAAAACTTTGTGGGGAGAGTTATACTTTGAAATACCTTAATGGAGAAGAGAAGATAGAACTTCCCGCTTTCCGGAGAAAATGGAATAACTACATTGAGCTAAAAGGAGTTTGTCATAATAATTTAAAAGGGATTGATGTAAAATTTCCACTAAATACTTTGTCTGTTGTTACAGGTGTCAGTGGTTCTGGTAAATCCTCATTGGTCTACGACGTGCTTTATAATGCCCTTAAAAGGGAGCTTGATGAGGTAGCTGACAAGCCCGGCTCATATAGTGAGTTGACAGGTAGTATTGGCATGTTGAAAAAAGTGGAGTTTGTGGATCAAAATCCGATTGGTAAATCCTCCCGTTCAAATCCTGTGACTTACGTAAAAGCGTATGATGACATCAGGAAGCTTTTCGCCTCTCAACCTCTTGCCAAGCAGATGGGCTATGGAGCAGGTCATTTCTCTTTCAATACGGATGGAGGAAGATGTGACGAGTGCAAGGGAGAGGGTACTGTGACGGTTGAAATGCAATTTATGGCAGATCTCATATTGCCTTGTGAAGCATGTCAGGGAAAACGTTTCAAACCGGATGTTTTAGAGGTTTTATATAGAGGAAAGTCTATTTATGATGTACTGGACATGACGGTCAATCAGGCGGTAGAGTTCTTTTCGGAGGAGAATGGTTCGCTTGAGAAGAAGATCAATCGTAAACTGAAGACTCTACAGGATGTGGGATTGGGTTATGTGAAATTGGGACAAGCCTCCAATACCCTTTCGGGAGGAGAGAGCCAGCGTGTGAAATTAGCGGACATTTTAGGGAATGAAAAGCCCGAACCGACCCTTTTCATATTTGATGAGCCGACTACAGGACTCCATTTCCATGATGTGAAGACCCTTTTAAAAGCATTGAACGAGTTGGTGGCGAACGGTCATACGGTATTGATAGTTGAGCATGATATGGATGTGGTAAAAACAGCGGATTATGTGATAGACATTGGTCCGGATGGTGGTGATGCAGGTGGTGAGTTGGTCTTTGCAGGAACACCAGAGGAGTTGGCAAATTGCGAGCGTTCGCACACTGGCCGATTCTTAAAAGAGAAATTAAAACTATAACTGAATTACAAAATGGAAGATTTCAGAAACGATATAAGGGAAGCCGTTAAGGTTTTGAAGGCAGGAGGTATCATCTTATACCCGACAGACACTATCTGGGGAATCGGGTGTGATGCGACCAATGAGCAGGCGGTGAAAAAGATTTATGAACTAAAGAAACGTGCGGACAACAAATCCATGTTGGTATTGACAGACCATATTGCCAAACTTGAGCGAATTGTGGATGAGGTGCCCGACATCGCCTATAACCTCATAGAGGTAACGGACAAACCACTTACAATTATCTATTCGGGAGCCAAGATGGTTGCCCCTAACTTAATTGCGGAGGATGGGAGCGTTGGAATCCGCATCACCCATGAGGCCTTTTCAAAAAGTCTCTGTGAAGCGTTTAGAGCACCAATAGTCTCCACTTCTGCCAATATCAGTGGTTCCCCATCACCTAAGAGTTTTCATGAGATTAGCGAGGAGATAAAAAAGGGTGTTGATTATGTGGTGAAATATCGTCAAGAAGAAGAAAGTCCTTCCCAACCCTCTTCCATCATAAAATTGGAAAAAGGAGGAGTGTTTACCATCATCCGCTAATGATTCGGCTTAGCCGTGTATATGGCATGGTCGTAAAAGCGGTTTTTATGAATTGGTATTATGAAATAGATGGGAGAGTGAATTTCACAGATAGTCCTCCTCCGGGAGTTGCATAAGCGGTAATATTTCCATGGTGAAGTATTACCGCATTTTTCACAATTGCGAGTCCCAGTCCGGTTCCGCCCAATTTTCGTGTTCTACCCTTATCTACCCTGTAGAACCTTTCAAAGATGTGAGGGAGATGTTCCTTTGGCACTCCACATCCATTGTCAGAAATGACGAATTCGTAGTGATTATCTCTTTTTATGCAAGAGATGTCGATTGTTGTAGCCCCTACTGCGTAGGCGATGCTATTGTCTATTAAATTTCGGAAGATACCATAAATCAGACTTGAATCGCCCCATACGGTTATGTTCGTTGGGATGTCGAGTGTGGTCAGAATATCCTTTTCTTTTCCCTGCAGCATTGTGTCGTCGATGGCAGCATGTATGATTGCATTCACATCTACCTCTTTTTTGACGATGTTTTCCTTTTTTTCTTCATTTGGGTCAAAATCATCCAGTTTGGTCAGAGAATCCATATTAGCCAGTAGTTGGCACATTCTTTCGCTCTGGGCGAGGCATCTTTGCAGAAAATGTTTTTTTTTCTCCTCTGGAATGTTAGGGTTTTGAAGTATGGTTTCTAAAAATCCCTGAATGCTTGCGGCAGGTGTTTTCAGTTCGTGCGTAACATTCTGTGTCAGCTGTTTTTTCATTCTTTGTTTATCCTCTTCCGAGAGCCTCAGTTTCTGGTATAGTGAAACGATGGTTTTAGAAATTTCTCCCAATTCGTCATTAGGTATTTTATTTTCAATATCAGAATCAATGTACTCTCCGTTTTTCATTTTGGAGGCGAATTGATTCAGGTATTCCACATGACTACTGATTCTTCGTGTATTGTGGTATAGTACCCAACCCAATAGGAGCGTGATTAGCAAAATGTGTAAGATGTAGGTTTTGTCTGTTTCAAAATATTCGGCTATATCAGAAGAGTAGGGGACAGCCGTACGGACTATTATATCGTCAAATTTCGTGGCGGAGTAGAAGTAGGACTCTTCCAGACACTCAGACTCTCTTTTAATATCATTCCCCATCCCTTTTTCGATGGCATTTATGATCTCTTTTCTGTCCGAATGGTTTTCCATTTTAGATATGTCATGGCAAAGATTATCTTTTAGGACATTACCTGAAAGATCTAAAATAGTGATGCGAAGATTATTTGAAGAGTAGTTTTGTAGGTCGATAGCAATATCGTTAGACCCCATTTTCATCAATGCTTCTTTCCCAAATTTATAGAAGATTTCATAATTACACAATTGCAGTTTGTTTTCGATTTGGTTCTCCTTATAGTTTTTTTCCCTGTTATATTGGAAGATGGAGAAGAACAGTACAAATATCAAAAAGATGCCTCCCACACTCAAAAAGAGTCTCAGCTGGAATGATTTTTTTTTCCCTTTTATCATGGCTTACAATCACTCTTCTGATTCGTTATAGTAGTAACCCCATCCGATTCGGGTCTTGATGTTCGCTCCATACTTCCCGATTTTTTTCCTCAGGCGGGTGATATTGACATCCACAGTCCGGTCTGTCACATAAGCATCTTTAGGCCAAGCCCTTGCGAGGAGGTCTTCACGGGTAAAGACCACACCTTTATTTTCTAAAAAGACCCGTAGGAGGTCAAATTCGAGCTTTGTAGCATCCACGACGACACCATCCATCATCACACATTTAGTTTGCAGATTTATGGATAGACCTTCAGAAGAACCGATCATTGTTTTTCCCTTTTCAGGCTCCACCTCCTCCTTTCGGTTTCCTCTTCTGAGAACCGCTTTCACTCGTGCTTTCAGTTCACGAATTGAGATAGGTTTGGTGATATAGTCATCTGCTCCGATGTTGAAACCTCTGATGATGTTATCCTCATCATCCAATGCTGTTGTAAATATCACTGGAGTATGTGAGGTTTCTTCAATCATTTTCAATTTTTCGGCAAGTTGGAAACCAGATACTTCCCCCATCATCACATCCAGCAGGAAAAGGTCATAATGAGCAAGAGGCAGAGACATTACATCGGTAGCGGAGTTGGCTACATCCACCATGTAGCCCTCCATTTCAAGGTTGAATTGCAGGATTTCACATAAATCCGGCTCATCGTCCACTACCAATATATTATGTTTTTTTTCCATTATGGAGAAAAACTTATAGGTTGTTGCGAGTAGCTTGTACTACGTTGATTACGTAATCACCCAGTTTTTCACACTCGGAGATAAAGTCCATATAGAAGACACCCAATTGGTAGGAGTAGACACCATTCTTTACGTCGTAGAAATTTTTACTCCTCAACTGTTTTCTGTAGTTGTTGATTTCAGTTTCTATGTTGACAGAAGAGCTGAAGTCCATTTCATGCTCGCCCAATTCGATATTCTTGATCATCTGTTCAAGTGAGTTGTCCACGAGGGCCATCATCGAGCGGATGCTGTTTGTTTGCTCTTCTGTGAATTTCTCCTTGCTGTTCTGCTTACGTCTGTTCAGAGTTCGCGCCAAGTTGAAGCATGAATCACCGATACTTTCCAATTCAGAGATTTGTTTGTACATCTGTTGGATATGGATTTTAGACTCGCTGGACAAGTGTCCCTCTCCCACTTGTCGTAGGTAATTGGCGATTTCCATCTCCATATCGTCAGTGATTTTCTCGTATTTTTCTATACGCGAGTAGAGTTTGTTGAAATCATCATCCTTTTCAATGGTCAGAAGCTCTTTCACAAAACCGAACATTCTTTTACAACGGGTTCCGAAATTCATAATCTCTTTTTGAGCCTCCAAAAGAGAGAGTTCCGAAGTAGAAAGCAGACCAGAGGAGATATAACGCAATCTGTACTCTTCGTCCTGTTCTTTCAAAGGAAGTATCTTGCAAACGAACATTTCGATTTGTTTAACGAAACCGATCAGTAATACCGTATTGATTATGTTGAAGGCAGTGTGGAACAAAGACAATTTATATAGGTCGTTACTTTCTCCGAATATCTCTGTTGCAAGCCATGTAGTTGCGTTGCAGGTAGGGTAGAAGAAAATAAGGAATAAAACGACACCAAATACATTGAAGAACATGTGGGCGAATGCCGCACGTTTCGCTTGTGTATTGGCGGTCATGGATGCCATCAATGCGGTGATGGTTGTTCCGATGTTTTGTCCCATTGCCAAAGCGGCGGCCTGTTCAAATCCGAAGCCCGGAATGTTCATGCCGAAAAGCATGAGCGTGATCGCCATCATGGCCGAACTGGACTGCACGATAACTGTCACGATAGCGCCGATGATGACGAACAATATGATTGCCAAGAAATTATCACACGGAATGTTCGACAAAATGTTTGCCACAATCTGGTCTATGTGGAGGCTGTTCGCTGCAGTTTGTAGAAAATTCAGTCCCATGAAAAGGAATGAGAAACCGAAAATGAACTCACCAATATTTTTTCTTTTCGATTTAGAAGAAAAAATCAAAGGCATTCCAATCGCCAACAGCGGAATGGAAAAGGCGGCGATATCCACTTTAAAACCGATAGCGGAAATGATCCATGCCGTAACGGTAGTACCGATATTGGCACCCATGATTACACCAATGGCTTGTGCTAAATTCATGAGTCCGGCATTCACGAAGCTCACGACCATGACGGTTGTGGCACTCGAACTTTGAATTAGGGCTGTTACGAACAATCCAGTTAAAACTCCCGCAAAACGGTTTTGGGTCATTGCGGCCAAAACATTTCGGAGTTGATCGCCGGCTAATTTCTCTAATCCCTCGCTCATAATCTTCATTCCATAAAGGAACATGGCAAGAGATCCTAAAAGATTTAAAATGTTAAGTAATGTCTCCATTAAAATTTGAATGTAAATACTTGTTCGAGTGCAAATATAATATGAATAAATTTTTTTAAATTTGCGTTTTAGAAAAAAATTGTAAAAAAAATTCTAATTCAATTTAATTATGGGTTTCTTATCTAACAAAAAATTGGTTATCGTAGGCGCTGCTGGTGCTATCGGTTCAACTATGGCTCAATTGGCAGCCGTTAAGGGTTTAACTAACAATATCATGCTTTATGATCCATATTTGAAGGGTCTTGAGGGTGTGTATGAGGAGCTTCGTCACTGTGGTTTTGATGGTGTGAACTTCGAATTTACTGATAACGTTGAGAAGGCTTTGACAGGAGCATCTTTCATCATCTCTTCTGGAGGTGCACCTCGTAAGGAGGGAATGACTCGTGAGGATCTTTTGAAGGGTAATGCTCAAATCGCTGCTGACTTCGGTGACAATGTGAAGAAGTACTGCCCTAACTGCGAGCACATCGTTGTTATCTTCAACCCAGCGGATGTTACTGGTTTGGTTGTATTGGTAAAATCAGGTTTGAAACCTAACCAAGTGACTACTTTGGCCGGTTTGGATTCTACTCGTCTTCAAAGTGAGTTGGCTAAGTACTTCGATTGCCCTCAATACGATGTTACTGGTTGCGCTACTCTTGGTGGACACGGTGAGAAGATGGTTCCTGTGACTTCTGACGTGAAGGTTAAGGGAAAAGCTCTTGCTGAGTACAACATTCCTGCTGCTGATTTCGAGGATATCAAGCAAAAGACTATCCAAGGAGGTTCTAACATCATCAACCTTCGTGGTCGTTCTTCTAACCTTAGCCCTGCATACGTTTCTATCGAAATGATCGAGGCTGCAATGGGAGGTAAGAAGTTCACTATGCCTGCAGGTTGCTTCGTTAAGGACGGTATGTACGGTTACAAGAACGTATGTATGGCTATGAAGTCAGTGATCGATGCTAATGGTGTTTCTTACGTTGAGGCTAACCTTTCTGCTGATGAGAGAAAGGCTTTGGATGCTTCTTACGAGCACCTTTGCAAGATGCGTGACGAGGTTATCTCTATGGGCGTTCTTCCAGCTATCGAGGATTGGAAGAAGTACAACGAGAATCTCTAAGAAAATTTTTCAATTGTATGGAATAGAGGTGCGAATTTCGCATCTCTATTTTTTTTCATTAGTGTCCGATAAAAACTAAAAACGATATAAAAAGGAGTCTCAAACGCTGATT
>CALFTM010000102.1 GCA_937916355.1 uncultured Bacteroidales bacterium | reverse complement strand
TGCTCATGACCATGCAAGTGACCATGCAAGTGACCATGCAAGTGACCATGCAAGTGTACAAGTGAAGAAACTTATATCTATATTGACTAGAGAAATGGGGCGCGCTGAATTACAAGAACTACTATCTATCAAGAATAGAGACTATTTTAGAACTGACTATTTGAATCCTGCAATTAATCAAGGGTATGTAGAACCGACTATTCCTGATAAACCTAATAGTCAAAATCAAAAATACCGCCTTACTGCAAAGGGGGTGGCTTTGAAAAACAGTTTAACAAGCAATAAATAATTTCACCCAACCGCCACTCAACTCTGCAAATAAAAAACGCATAGTTTTTTTATTTCGATGTTATAGAAGAAATTAACACCAAATATTTCCACACCCCACCTTTTCATTCGACAATCGGTTCGATCTTTTCAGCGAACTGTTTCCAACAATCCGCAGTTTTATACAGTTCGACTAATTCAGATGGCACTCTGATCTTCTGCACCACGTCGTTAGCCTCCTCGTCCCAGTTCATTTCAGGAGGGTTCGCCATCTTTATCGTTATGATTTTAGGAAAATAACAAGAATCCGACAGCATGTTCAACTTCATGAGAGTCGACAACCCAAGTTTCGGGACTCCGATTATCTAACAAGAAAGACTGTGCTGGGAAATGCTCGGCACAGTCTTTTTTTCATTTATGGTTCTTCACAAATTAGGTAGAGATGATTTTTGAAGAACAACCACTAAAAACCATCATCAACAGTCTTTTCCAAACTTTTCATTCCCTCTTCAAATTTTTTCTTCAACTTCTCAACATATCTAGGTTTCACTTCCTCATCCACAAATTTTCCGTTTGAAAATTCAACTCTGACCTTTTTCAGACCTGTACTTACGATTTTATCCAACACCTCTTTTTCGACCAGATAAGAACAAACAACTACATATTTCCAAGAATCAGAATCAGAACTAAAATAGGAGTTCTTTTGCAATGGAATATTCATGCGATTCAATTTTACAACCTCATCATTTGCCAATTTCAACATCAAAACTCCTTCTTCTGGCATTTCCCTATAATCTGTGTAAGAAATTACCCTAATGGCAACCGCATAAACATATTCGAAATCAATTTCAAATCGTTGAAATTTAATATCAAAATAACTGCTAGAAAAAAAACCATCGGCATAGACTGGCCAAAAAGAGGTGTTTCTGATTGTTTCTTCGGAACGAGATTTCCCATCAATGGTATAATCCGTCGAAAACAAGTTCAAAGAACAACACAAAAGACTGACTAACAAAACTACTTTTAATTTCATGATTTAATTTTTTTAATTTATTATACTTTACATTTATTCATTTACAATTTTTATCTGCGGACATTCTATGAAAGCACCTTCTCCATAAACTTTTACAGATGCAGGAATTTTCAACTCTGTCAAATGTTTATTGCCATAAAAAGCGAATGGAGCAATCTCCTTAACCGTATTAGGAATCTGAAATGTATCATCTTCCTTCTGAGGTGGATAGCGGTATAATTTCGTTTTGTTTTTATTGTATAGCACCCCATTTTCTGAACAGAACGAAGTGTTTTTAGGATCTACATTTATCTCTTTGAGAGCAGTCCACTCTTTGTATTCTTCACTATATTGCAGTCCACCTGTCACACTCAATGGTACATTAAGCACTTGAACGGAAGTTCCCCAAAAAGCACTTGGAGCAATCCATTCGACAGTCTCCGGAACATCCACACGAGACAATTTCTTACAATTCAAAAATAATTTACTTCTAATCTCTTCGATTCCAGTCAAATCAACTTCCTCTAAATTCTCGCAATCAGCAAAAATACCATCCCCAAAAAAACGAACACTCGAATTAAACTTAACCGTACGCAAACTTTTACAATTGGCAAAGGCATATCCCCAACACGATTCAAGGCTACTTGGGAAAACAAGAGATTTTAGGGAATCGCATCCATAAAAAGCACGATCTGAAATATTTTTTATCCTTTCATGAAATTTTATATCTCTCAAAGAGACACATTCTGAAAAGCAACCAGCACTAATGGAGGTCAAAAAAGGCGGAATTTCAAATGTTTCAAGGGATGAGCATTTTTCAAAAGCGTTTCGACCTATATTTTTTATTGAATTAGCAAACTGAAAATTCACTTTTTGCAAACTCTTACAGCCGCTAAACGTATTAAATGCAATCTCACTGATACTTTGAGGAATATCTACTTCTACAAGACTTTCGCAATTTGAAAAAGCAGAATAATCGATTTCTGTCACACTTGAAGGTATATTTATTTTATTCAGACGGACGCACCCTTTGAAAGATTCTCTTCCTATCTTTTTGATTGTATTGGGAAGAACTATTTCTGTAATCCCTCGACAGCCAGAAAATGAAGTACTAAGAAATCCTCCTAACTTGACAACTTCATAGTATTGTCCTGAAAATTTAACTGAGTCTGGCACCACCATTCTCCCCTTTACATGTTTCGGGCAAAAAGCCAAATGTGCTACTCCATTTTCTGTTTCATACTCCAACAGATTCTGATATTGTCCAAACAAATGAATTGAACCCAACAATAGCAAAAAAAGTAAAAGACTTCTCTTTCTCATAAATTAAATTTACGTTCCCTACAAGTCTCCGAAATCAGGAATTAACATAACCATAAAAAAAAGAAAAGGACGTGAGACTTGTTTCTTCATACGCTCACGACCTAAAGGTATCGCCAAACACCCATACAAAATGAACACAGAAAAACAACATCCACGTCCATTTTGAATATGACAACAAACACAATGCTTGAATATCACAAACAAACACGAACGGGACATTTATCCTTGTTCTGAATCCTTTGTATTAAAATTTGGCGAATTTTATAGGTCGGACTACAGAAAGAAAAAAATGCCTTCTCCATCTTCGGATTTCTCCCCGAAAACGGAGGCAAAGTTAATAATTAATTAGAACAACACAAAAAGTATCAACTTGAAATTATGAGCCCCCAATACATAATCGTAATTTATAGAAAATGACATAAAATCAACCCCAAAGTTTTTCCAGACCTTGGGGTTCACTTCACTCAGCGGAGCTTCTCATCTCCTATTCCGACATAATCACATTCTGTTATTGATGGCAAAAAATCTATTTTTTCCACGTTACAGATTTACATGCACTAAACGCATATTCCTCTACGGTTACATTTGCTTCTGAATTGTCAATTACAATGTCAGCCTTCTCGCAACGAATAAATGCATTTTTCCCAATGAAAGTTACAGAGGCTGGAATCTTTACGCTAGTCAATTCCCCACACTCATAAAACGCGTCTTTTCCAATGCTGACAACCATAGAAGGAATTTCAATGCTCTCCAATTTGTTGCACTTATAAAATGTATAATTTCCAATTGAGGTTATCGTTGATGGCAATTTTATGCTACTCAAATTTTCGCACTCGTAAAACACGTAATCTCCGATAAAAGTGACAGAAGATGGTATTTCTATACTGGTTAGGTTTTCACATCTGGAAAATGCGCCCTCACCAATCATAGTAACCGAAGAAGGAATTTCCACGTTGATTAGTCCTTTGCAATTTGTAAATGCATCCTCACCAATATAAGTAACCGAAGAAGGAATTTTGATATTAGTTAAGTTGTGGCAATCATAAAACGCACACACTCCTATTGAATCAAGAGAAGAAGGTAAATCAAAGTCGTTCAAGATGAAACAAAAATGAAACGCAGACTCCTCTATTGAAGTAACAGAGGATGGAATTTTAATATTTTTCAAGTTCTGGCATCCTCTGAATGTGAACTCTTCGATACGTGTTACATTGGCAGGGATTTCAATATCGGTTAGGCTACTGCAATCGTAAAACGCATAACTTCCAATATACGTAACACTTGATGGAATTTCGATGCTTTCCAATCTCGAACAATTTCTAAACACACTTCTCCCTATTCCATTGACAATAAATTCTTTTGCATTTATCTTAACTTTCTCGGGAATAACGATATGAACATAATTATCGTATTCTATTTTTTTTGACGTTAACTCTACAGTATTTTCAGAAGTATAAGTAAATTCAAAAGTGGTATTGTTAATGTCTACCATGACACTTTCTCCGATCTCGACTTTGGTTTCCAATATCTCTTCCTCACCACACGAAGAGAATACTCCTGTAATTGTCAGTAACAATGTCACCCAGAATAAAAAATTTTTTTTCATGTTTAAAATTTATGTTTAAAAGGGAGGTTCTACAAATTCATCTTTTTGCTTTCGCAGCAGTCTGAACCTCATTAAGGCTACTGCGAATACGTCTTATTTTCGCAAAGATAGTATATTTTGATCGAAACAAACACTTTTGCAGTTGCGTTCTCTATAAAGCGACTTGAGGCAATGCGCAATTATGCCACAAAGAAGATTGCACTTTCAGCTCTTTTGCAATGTAACTTTTTGATTGTCCTGCTTGCAATAATGCTGAAATTTCATACCTTTGTTTCTCGGTTATATGCTTCT
>CALFTM010000101.1 GCA_937916355.1 uncultured Bacteroidales bacterium | reverse complement strand
CTAAAATTTTTACTATGGGTGGCATTGTCGCTGACATTTACGGGAGTTTTCATGTTGTGTGGAGACGAAGATGTGATGGAACAAGTGAAGGAAGAAGAGGAGAAGGAGAAGGAGAAGGAGGAGGAAGATGAAGATGAAGAAGGAGATGAGAAAGATAATAGTGTATCTATTTTGCCGGCGGACGCAGTGACGGTGGAAAACATTTTAGTGTTTGTACCAACCTCAGATTTGAAAGTAGAGTTGGTCTCTGTCATAGATAAATCTCGCACAGAAATTACGATTCCAGCCACGATTCAAGTTGATGGCAAAGAGTATAAGGTCACTTCTTTTAATGAGGATGCATTTAAGACAAGCAATGTGAAAAGTGTCAAATTAGCAGAAGGTTTTACCGAAATTCCTGATAATGCGTTTTACGAATGCAGTGGTCTGACGAGCATCGAAATACCTTCTAGCGTCACAAGTATTGGATATCATGCGTTTTACCAATGCTGGGAACTGACAAGCATCGAAATCCCTTCTAGCGTCACAAGTATTGGATATCTTGCGTTTGAAGGCTGCAGTGGACTGACGAGCATCGTAGTATCTACCAACAACCCTAATTATACCTCTATCAATGGAGTCCTATTTGATAAAGATATTAAGACTTTGATTTCATGTCCTGATGGTTTTAGTGGAAAGTTCAGTATCCCTTCTAGCGTCACAAGTATTGGAGAGAGTGCGTTTGAAGGCTGCAGTGGACTGACAAGCATCCAAATACCTTCTAGCGTCACAACTATTGGAGAGTGGGCGTTTCAAGGCTGCAGTGGTCTGACGAGCTTCGAAATACCTTCTAGCGTCACAAATATTGAAAAAGGGGCGTTTTACGAATGCAGTGGCCTGACGAGCATCGAAATACCTTCTAGCGTCACAAGTATTGAAGATTGGGCGTTTGCCGTATGCAGTGGACTGACGAGCATCGAAATACCTTCTAGCGTCACAAGTATTGGAGATGGTGCGTTTTCCGGCTGCAGTGGCCTGACGAGCGTCGAAATACCTTCAAGCGTCACAAGTATTGGAGAATCTGCGTTTTACGACTGCAGTGGCCTGACGAGCATCGAAATTCCTTCTAGCGTCACAACTATTGAAGATTGGGCTTTTTGGTACTGCTGGGACCTAACGAGCATCGAAATTCCTTCTAGCGTCACAACTATTGGATATTATGCGTTTGAAGGCTGCAGTGGCTTGACAAGCATCAAAATACCTTCTAGCGTCACAAGTATTGGAAATTCTGCGTTTGGAGGCTGCAGTGGACTGACGAGCATCGAAATACCTTCTAGCGTCACAAGTATTGGAGAATATGCGTTTAGAGGCTGCGAAAACACCGATATTGTAATTGACAATTCAGAGGAGAATGTAACTGTTGGTTTTTTTGCTTTTTACGATTGCAAATCCGTAACATGGAAAAGATAATTATTAATTTTAAAATTTATTATTATGTTTGAACAGGACAAAAAAAACATTTATAAATACGCCCTTCAGGTGTATAATAAAAAATTTGCCCCAACTGCCACGCAATGCTTCACAAGGGCAAAAATCCTCTCTCTCTCGAAGAATTGAAAAAACTGCTCAAACATCGTTTTTAATAAAAGGATTTATCTTGTCAAACAAAAAAAGGGATGCACAACATCGTGCATCTCTTTTTTATATTACTCCACAACTACCTTCCTGCTTTCTGAGCCAACTTTGACAATGTACAGTCCGGGAGACGAAACAGAAACCTCCACAACATCTGAAGCCGCAGTTTTTGAAGCCACCTTCATGCCTAACACTGAAAAGAGTTCAACATGACAACCATTGTCGACATTCTGCAACACGATGGTTTTACCATATACACAAACCTGTAAATCACTCTCATCCATCAAAGTCTGCTCTGCGTGGGTCGTCTCGCAAGCCACACTGCCATTAGGAGCGAGAGGTGTGGAGGTAGGAATCTTATTTCCATCGACACCTGTGCATTTAGCAAAGAGGGACATACTGTCAAGACAGTCGCCTACACGTCCGTATGAGACTCCAGAACCATGAGGCTCATAAGTCATAGAACTTATTAAAACCACACTATCTCTATAAAAACTTGTTAATGTAATAGTCTCAGAGGCACTGGCACCTAATTTGAAATTCAAGTGCAACGGCCCCTTCTCAGGCTCTTTGTCCGCCCATAGAAGTTTATATCCATAAGGTGGCACAACCGTCTCCGCAAACCCCTTCGGAATGGTGCATTTCACAGCCTTTGTAACATTTTCAAAGACCATACCTGCCATGTCAATATCACTATCACCGCCATTATACACCTCTATCCAGTCTGGTTTGTCGCCATACTCATCCGTAACTGTCGAATTAGAGGCACTAAGTTCATTCAAACAGAGAGCAGTCGGCACAACATAATCCGGATCATACTCAAAATAGATAGAGAACTTCAACACATCAGATTCCGCCACTGCCGCAAGCACATCATCGACATACTTAGTACCATCATCATTCCTCACAACCGAGTCGTTGATTGCCCACATCCGAATCTTATATCCCGCAGGGACAATAGGCTCAACCTTCACCCTCTCGCCTGAATACCGCCACGTATTATATTTCAAAGACTTCACCTCCCTCTTGTTGAGCAAAAATTTAAAATCCGGAGCCTCCGAATTAGGGAACACAGGTCTGATCTTTATGGTCACACTATCATCACCCAAACCAAACTCTTTTTTCAGCTGATCAACCACATAACCCTTTCGAACTTTTGCAAAATTGCGCATATCCTCCACAACCATGTCAAATTCGTCCTGACTGCCGGGCGCACCCAAGAAACCGCTATTTTTAATGGTCGCACACATATCCAATCTCGTCAAATCCCAGATTGAATCGAGTTTGGTGTCAATCCTTTCGTCGGTAAACTGATTTTCCAGTCGGTCCAGATATTGATCAAGGAACTTCCATCGGAAATCTTCATTTTTCAAACAAGACTTCAATAAAGTCCACATAGGTTCATTCCCCTTTTCAGATGTCGCAAACTGAATCATGTCTTTATCCACGGAAGTCGCTTTCGACAATCCGAAATCAGTATCAAAAAGAATCCAGCGGAACCTTCCCCCGTCATGTTTCCTCCATAGCTTAGTATTATTTGAAACCCAGTCAGTATTACCAACATACTGTTCTACGATCTGATAATCAACATATTCGTCAATATCCATCATCTTATCCAATTCATCATAAAAATCATCGCTTTCATAATTATTGCGAACGTAATCTATCATCTTGTCGTAAGCCTCTTTCGTCCCTGCCTCACACTCATAACCGTAACCTGCGCTAACGCTCAAAAAATCAATCTCATCCTTTTTCAGTCCATAATTATGTTCAACATAATCCTCATTGGTTCGCTCTGTAAGAATCATCATACCATAAAAAGCACCATTCAGATAAAAAGCCACCGGTTGAGCCTCCTGTTTGTCGATGTTCATGCCCTCTGTAAGACTCTGAATAAACATGTCCCTCCAACGAGGCTGCACGTATGAGTAGCCATTTCCACCATTACGAAGCGCAAGACTCTCATATTTTTTATATTCCCGAGAAGGGAAAAAATTATCATATTTCATCTTGGAATTTCCCGAACGCTTACTCGCTTTGATTTTCAAACTCTTAGCGACATGTATTCTGGTACAACCACCATAAACGCCAATCTCAACCTCCTGATTATCGACCACTTGCCCATTCAACATATATTCAAAATTGGCAGAACGCATCCAATCTCGATTGAAATTGTACAACTCTCTATAACAACTACCCGGAACACCGTTCGTACCCTCCACATACATGCCAAGCGAATCGCTGAACATATCAACATTATTAACAGAAAGCGAGACAATCGGAAGTCTCTCCCCCACCCCTCTACAAGCTTCATAAAACTTATCAGAGAAAATGAAACTACCCGTAAGAATCTCACTGAACAACATTCCATCTTTATAGGCTCTTGCACGAACAACCGTAGTCTTGTCTATTGAAATAGCACCTTCATACTTCAATCCATTTTCGACAGTAGGAGCATCCCCATTCAAAGTATAATAAATTTGCGCATCTGTAGTTGAGCAATCAAGTTCCACATTCATAGCAGCCTCACACATACCCGGCTTACCACTTTTAAACACAGGCATCGCAACCCTGTTAGAAATATTGGTTATTAAAGCATCATTATCTTTCCCCGGCGTTGGAATCATAAAACCCTCTTCGCAATAGGCAATGTGCGGATATTGTTTGGGATAGAAGAACTCTATCAACTCACCATCTTTTGACAACAAAACCGCCCCCTCGTCCGCTGTAAGCTTCTCTTTCACACTTCCGACATAAAAACCCTGAACTTGCTTTGCCGACATACTACTCGACTCCTCTTCACCAAAAAACAATAGCGAATAACCATGAGGCAAGACATGAGAAGAATCCAGCACCAAACTCCAATCCAACTCACCTTCCTTCACGTTAGAGACTGTCCAGCCTTTCAGATCAAACTCTGCACCATCATTATAAAACTCAATATAACCATCATAATTATATTTGTCACTCACAATAGTAGAAACGTTGCTCGGCATGATTTCCGTAATGCGAATAGCAGCATTCACACTTAGAAAACATGAAACAAACACTAATATTTGAAATAATCTTTTCATATAGTAAAAATTTAAGGTGGGATACTATAAATTCATTTCGCAAAATTTTTGAATCTATTTCGAATAGGAATCAAAAAAAAAGAAAAATTTTATCACCCCACGATGTTAGAATTTCTTTAAATTTAATTCAAAACTAATTTGAGAGACCTAAAAAAACCTCGTAAATATGCTTTGAAACATTAACTATCAATTTGATAAGTGGATTATTTTTCGCAACTTTAAGGAGCAAAACAATAAAGAAAAGAACCATTATCCAACAAATCTCACTGATAATCAGTGGCAATTTATAGGAAAAATTTTAGATATGCAAGAGAGAAAGCGCAAATACCACTCAGAAACGTAGTTAACGCAATTATCCGCATATATGAAATTTTGAGAATAGCCCATGATTAACTTCAAAGAATAATAAAAATAATCTTACTACAACTTTGCCATCTGTTTCCCAGCCTCATAAGCCTTATGCAAATACTCCTCCCAATGGGCATCTTGCCAAGCGTGTTTAGCCTCCTCGAAAAAACTGCCTAATTCATAGTTGTCATATTTCGCCACTTGAGTGGTGTTGTAACCGATAATGCGATGTGGCTCGCCAAGGGCGGTTGTGACACACCACTCCATCGTGCCGAAATGGTTGCTGTTGACTACACATCTGATACAAAAATACATTTATCCTCTTTTTCAACCAAACACTTGCAAAATTTTTGAATTTATTTCGAGTAGAAATCAAAAACTCACCAATCTTAATGGACTATTTTCAAACCAATCACCGAAGCAATAAGGGTAAAGACAAAGAATAAACGCCAAAATGAAGTTGGCTCTTTAAAAACTAGAATACCAATGATTACAGTTCCAACTGCACCTATTCCGGTCCATACAGGATATGCCGTACCAAGAGGAATTGTTTTGGTTGCTTTGGTCAGAAGA
>CALFTM010000100.1 GCA_937916355.1 uncultured Bacteroidales bacterium | reverse complement strand
GATAGACGACATTGAACTTCTCTCCCTTATCATCTACAGCAACGATGGAAAAATCGTTGTGGAGAGCACCGACAAAGGAGTGTGGATAAACGTGAATGACATTCAGGGCCGCATGGTTAAAAGACTTTATATGCAAGCCGGAATGAAACTTGAGATTGCGGTGGAAAGAGGTGTTTATGTGGTGAATGGCAAGAAGTTGCTGGTGGAGTAAGGGTTCTAGGAAGAAGAAAAGCAGTTGGAGAATGTCTCGTTCTTTTGAAACAAGGATTCATTCAAATAAACTTAATTGTAGGTTTGTGTTTTTTCCTAAATCCGTAAGGAAACCTTTTTTGCCTTTCTTTTCAGCTACTTTTTTTAAATCAATTCTCATTAATATATCTTTTGTAATCATTCGTTTTGCATCTTTGAAAGTAATGCTTTTTAATAGATTTTCAACGAGGTCAGAATTTAAAAGTTCCCACACATATTCAGCTTGTTCTAAGGTGTCAAATCCAATGAAGTAACAAGTGTCGTCCAGCATGACAGGTTTCCCATTCTGGGGTTTTACGAGACAGAAATGAAATGTCTTATACAAGCCTGAAATGGCTATTTTATAGGGTTTGAAAGA
Source organism: uncultured Bacteroidales bacterium (assembly GCA_937916355.1). Classification (GTDB taxonomy): domain Bacteria; phylum Bacteroidota; class Bacteroidia; order Bacteroidales; family Paludibacteraceae; genus UBA1181. The sequence continues at coordinate 6,554 of CALFTM010000100.1, read as the reverse complement.
ATATTCTCCAACGCCAAATATTGAAAAATCACATTTCCCTTTATAAATGCTTGATTTTCTCATTCGGAATAAATCAATGTGGTCATTAAGATATTTATATGTTTGCGGAAACTCTTTTATATAAGAAGTGTTCTGCCCAATAAATTTTTGTGTAACAATCGTCATTTTCCGTGTTAATTTTGCTACTGTTGTCTTTAAATCAGAGCTTTTTAACAAAGGATAAATAAGATTATCTTCAAGGGAAAACCGTTCTCCTAACTTATTGCAAAATATATTGCCTTCAGACTCTATTTCCATGACTTTTGAACAATCGTGTTTAATCCCTTGTCGCCACACAAAAGGAGAGATTCCATCTACTTCATTGTTTAATGATAAAACAGACATAAATTTATTATCCTTCCATCCAAAATCACATTTTATTTCAGAAGAATAGAAATCTGACTCTTGACATGAATATTCGGTGTCCTTGTTTAACTCACAAATAAATAAAGCTGCATCAACACTTACATCAAACTCTTTTTTACTGTCGATGTTTTGTTTTTTCATATTTGCGATTGGCAACTTAAGTTTTGGAATGTCATGAACAATGTTTTTGATGACAGAGTTTTTTACCAAAAATGCCATGTTGCCGGTACAATCCCCGAAATTCCTCAGCAAATCAATCGTTATATATTCTGCAATATCAAAGTTCCCCTTCCCAGTCATTGCATCAAGTCCTTTATGTTGTTTAAAGTTTGATTTTTGAGGGAGGTTTTTAGAATCCATCGTACCCAATGCAGAATTGGTTACCCATGGTGGATTCCCTATAATCAGTAGTTCTTTTTTTGCAATTGATTTCTTTATTGAGAGATAGTCAAAATCGAATATGCTTGAATGAATAATATGAATATTAGGAATCTTTCTATTGGGATTCAAGAGAAAATAGTCCAGAATGTTAAATTTTGATTGCCAAATGTGTTTTTTTTGTATTTCTATGCCATATATCGCTTCAATGTCATCAAATGCATCCAACGCGGCAATAATAAAATGTCCTTTACCGCAAGTCGGCTCAATAACAATTTTGGGAGAAACTCCGCTGTTTTTGAGATTTTCTGCAATCTGAAAAGTTAAATTCTGGTTTGTTTGAAAATCTCCATATTCTGCATCACTTTCGCAAACTTCATTAGTAAATTGTTCGTTAAGTTTGTTCGTTAGTTGCAATAGCTCTGAATCATTCTCAAAAAATGCTTTAATACCGCATTGCTCTTGAAGATACTTGTTAGCATCTTCTACGGAGACTAAAATGTTTTTTTTATTCTTAAAAAAACAAAATACAGATTCACTGATATAGGTGTTAAAAAAAATCATTTTTCAATATTCTCATCAATGATTTTGTTAATGCCAGACACGTTTTCCGTTAGAGAAACAACTCTCTGATATTGCAACCTCCACTGCAATGCATTAGATATAGTTAAATATCCTTGTTTGGGAGGATTTTTCATTATCATTTTTGCCATGTTTTGCAAAGTTATTTCATCTGCCGGAATGTTTTTATCAGTTAAATACGCAACTATATCCTCTTCGTTAGCTTTATCTTTTATCATTTCACGCAAGCGGTAAGTGGTTGTATAATCTGCAGTTCGTTCACTTGATATAAACGTACAACTCACAAAGTGTAATGTTGTAGTTTTGGTTTTAGGATTATCAATTTTATTATACACAAAAACCAGTAAATTGTAACCTAAACCAAAAATTTTTTGTTTCGCATCTTTATATGGACATGATGTTTGAGGTTGCTTTATTGATGTTACTTTTATGTCAGTCAAAATATCCTTCGATGGTAAGTCAATGCCACTTGCGGAAGAACCGATAGTTACTATGTATTTTGAATTTAATCGTTGTTGGAATTTGTGTTCTACGTATGTTCCTACGGCCTTCCCGTCTGTTATTCCGTACAATTCGCTGTTTTTAATTTTTGATTCTGCTATACAGAATTGTTTTGCTTCTTCACGCAATGTTTCAATTGTTAGCTTCGTTTTTTTGGTCATATATTTTTGTTTGAATGTTAATCAATGAACATAGAATAATCTGTTGAAATGATTAATTATGTTTCAAGAGATGAAGTGCTTAGGATTATTAGGGTGTACTGTAAAAACGAAGTGTAACCATAAGCATCCATAACTCCCCTACAAAGGTCTAAAATAATTTCATAAATTACAAATATTATACTACCTTTGACTTTCGAAAAAAACTTTTGCAGTAGCCATAATGAGGTTCAGGTTATTCGCTAAAAGAGTTTTTATAGAACCTCACTAATAAAATGGAAGGAAATAACATTATTAACACGACACCTGCGGGAAAAGTCGATGCACAAAAGTGGTTGAGGTTTTCTGAGGTTTTGACGCTCTCGCTTGGAGCCGGTCTCCTGTTGAGCGGAATCATATTTTTCTTTGCCTACAACTGGGAAACGATTCATCGTTTTGTAAAGATGGGGATTGTGGCGGCTCTTTTGCTCTCCACCTTTGTCGCCGTGGTGAAAGTGCCCATGCGTGACTGGGTGCGCAACATAACCATTTTTTCCATGTGCATACTGGTAGGTGCTTTCTTGGCTCTGTTCGGACAAATATACCAGACGGGAGCAGACAGTTACACGCTCTTCCTCTCTTGGGCTATTTGCATTGTGGTTTGGGTGGTTGTGGCAGACTTCTATCCGTTGTGGGTTTTCTTTATAGGCTTGACGATGCTTGCCTACGGATTGATTCCGTCTGTCAAATTGGGATTCACAGACTTTGTGGTTATCACCTCTCTTTTCATCCTCTTTTTTGAATTTTCACCGAAGTTAATACCGCACAAAAGTGTCGCCCCAAAATGGTTTATGACACTGCTTTTCAGTGTTGCGTACACCCTCGCAGTGATCATGATTTCAATTGTTATCTTTGATGGCTTTGACTTTATCGATGGTTGGGATTTTTCTATTAGTATAGCAGTGAGCGCAGCAACCCTATTTTATGCGTTCATGAAGAGAAACCTCATGCTCTATTCGGTTTTCTGCATAGGTGTTTTAACCATAATATATGAATTATTGATTCGGATTATAGATGATTGGGAGATGATGTTTTGGGTCTCAATACCATTTATGGCCGCCATCTATTTTTTAGGCAAACACCTCATAGACAAAAAGAGGGAGTGGGATGCGATTTCTTCTGCAAATCAGCAATCAGAGAATCAAAACAATGAGTAAAAACTTTCAAAAGGATTGTTTATGGAATTTACAGACAAATATGATTTGACAGAGGGCACAAAACTGACGTGGCCGCTCAAATTGCTCTTTTATATTGGAGGACAGATAACCATGTTAACGCTTGGTTTCCCGTTGGCACTAATGGTAGATTATGCATATGGCGCTCTTGTTTTGGGCTTATGCTTGATTATTGGCTCTATCATAATGACGAGAAAAGTTGATAACGAAAAACTTATACTTTCGGTAGCTCTGCCACTTTTCTTTTCTGGAGAAGTTCTCTCTTCTTTTATGTTGATAAATCATGAAATGCCTAAAAGTGCTTTCTGGTTTTTTGAATTCTGCGTGCTGATTGTATCGTGGATTTTTTGCCGAAACCATTTTTTGAGACAGCTCATTCTTTTGTCGATTGTCTCTGTCTTCCCTCTAATGTTCGATTTTATAGGATATTCTTTTTTGGAAAACTTTTCATTTTACTACTCAATCCTCTTAATGGTTATCTACGGTTTGACGATTTGGTTTGATGCGGATAAATTCAAAAAAGAAAATCTTTATGCACAATATATACCCACCCTTCGCTTTTGTATAGTAGTTGTTGCTATCCCCTACGCTTTGTTGGGTATTGACAATGTAGCGCAGTCTATTATTTGCGCCTTATTAAGTTTCGCAGTGGCACTCTTTATATTGTCAAAGCAGGAGATAGGATCCACAAAAAAAGCTATGGGCACGGCTCTTGTTTTGTTAGGTTGCGCAGCCTCCTGCGTCACGCCCAACGTCTCACTTGCTGTGCTGGGCTTGATTCTCACCTACATGGTGTCGGACAAGTTTGGCGTGGTTGCGTTGGGACTCTTCTTAATCTATTCTATCGGCAAGTTCTACTACGACATGGAGATCTTACTAAGTCATAAATCATACTTGCTTATGGGTAGCGGAATCATCTTTTTACTACTATTCTTTTTCATCAACAGATTAAAAAAATGAGCAAATTAAAACTATTCATCATATCAGCCAACATGGTGCTTGTGCTGCTATTTTTTTGTTTCAACATAGTGAAGAATGAGAAGGTTCTGAGCGAAGGTGAGACTGTGTTGCTGGCATTGCGTCCGGTGGACCCTCGCTCGCTTATGCAAGGAGACTATATGACTCTTCGTTTTGAAGTTTGTGATCATATTTATGGCCTTGAAGCAGAATCGAATAAATTTTGCGTTGTGCGGTTAGACGATGATAGAGTCGCCCATTTTGTCAGTTTGACCAATGACGCAACAGTAGCATTAAGAGAGGACGAACTTCTGCTTCGATATTCTTTAGAAAAAAACAGCTGGGGAGGAAAGTTCTATACCATCGGTTCAGACAGTTATTTCTTTCAAGAAGGCACTGCCATTAAATATGTGGCTGCCACGTACGGCATGCTGAAAGTTGTGACAAAAGGAGAGATGATTGGGACTTGCAGCCTTGTCGGACTGTGCGATGTGAATAAGAAACTGATTGAGTGAGTTTGTTTTGACCATCTATTCCCAGAAGACAGTTTCATTCAAAATCGTCCCGTTCCGACATTTGAAAATTACTATAATTGGCATTCTTTCAATGCCAATTATTTCATTTTGGCTCTTTTATATATTCGGCGAATATCTCTTTTAGTTCCTTAGCGATAGCCGATTCGAAATAACAAAAATCCTCATCGAAAATCATTTCGATTTCATAATCATTTTTGTTCCTTTCGATTAATTTTCTTATGACTTTTTCGTACTCATTGCGAAAGACAAACGTTCCACCGAATTTGCGTTCCGAATAGATTTCCAATATTTGCTCTGACGTCACTTTGATAACAACTTTGTCCATGACCTTATTTTTACGCGTTAAACAATGTTTCTTGCCACAAATATAATGCTTAAATGATGAAAAACTGCACAAATGAAGAAAAAAAATTACGGCTCAACACCACGACAGAAGATGCGTCAAAACGCTCCTTGATTGAAAATGCGCCTCTGTGAGGATTGTTTTTGTCGGGTTTTATTTGTACCTTTGCTACAGATGTCGTGTTACCACCAAATTCGTTTGTCTTCTATCGCAACACTAAGACGAGTGAATTTTCTGACACGGAAAATCCTGAGTAGCTTTTTGCTGATCTGGATTTTAAAAGTTTTTTATTAATGTAGTGTTGCGGAAATAAGGTAGAAGAATAAATTGAAACTTATCAAAGTTGGAAAATATGGAGGTGGCAATTAATGAAAATTTAAAAAAAGCAATTTATCGTTATTTTTGGCGTAAGATTTTAAATAATTCTACTATTTTTGTAGTTCTGAGTGCTTTGGCATGTTTAATTTTTTTGTTTTATAATTTCGACAAATATACTTTCTATATGTTTGTTTCTAGAATGTTGTTTTTTCTTATACCCTTTTTAGTTATAAATTCAGTCCAGTTTGTGTTTTTGAATTTTGTTTTTTTAAATATTGTTGTTAAGATAGACGTAGTTGAAGATGGGTTGTGTTTTACAAAATCTACAGGGGAAACCTTGAAAATTAATGAAACTAATGTTTCATACGTTTGTTTTCCCTTTGAAAGTTGTGAAAAATTTCATTTTAAAGCAGAGTGTTTTCTGTTTAATTTTAACAATAACTATTTTCTTTTTTTTCCTGATACATACGATAGGGAAATTTCGATTGAAATAATGGAGACCTATTTCAAAAAACGAATAATGAAGAAATTTTATTTCTAATGCTATGAAGTTAGTATCATTTTTATTTAATTGGCTTTTGTATTCATTTTATTGTCAAAGACGTACAATAAATAAAGGTTTTAATTTGACAGCTGCTTATACTCCGTTGTTGGCGTTAACAATGGTTGGAGGAGTATCTATTATGTTTATATTTAATATATTCTCTCCTTTGCTTATTATTTCTTATTATGTGATATTGTTCCTATTAATATACTATACGACGTATTACAAAGCTCGTTACATCAACTATTTTAAAAGTTGGATAAAGAAGCGTTATTATCCTGTTAAATTTGCAAATTTTATGATATTCTTAACCGTGTTATTATGGATTATGGCTTTTATTGCTATGTATTATTGGTTTTTTCAAAAAATGCATCACGATCGATTTTTAAATTACTAAGAACCTCGGTCAGATTTGCAATCAGCCCGCTCTTTGTATAATCATTTTTCCCAATGAGCAACAACCAAAGCTATACACATTTGCAATTTCCATGCTGCACACAACAAAACTCGCCCCAACGGGGCAAAAGCATCAATTCCTAATTCATTAATTTTTGTTACACCCATATTGAAATCACGTCCAAAACATTATCTTTGCAGAAAGAAAAATTCAGCGTATGG
>CALFTM010000099.1 GCA_937916355.1 uncultured Bacteroidales bacterium | reverse complement strand
GCGGGGGCGTTCGCAAGCTGGGCAGGTGTGACGGGATGATATTCCTGCGTATTTCTGAAGGTGGTATCTGCTCATTGTGTGGTGGGTTATTGTTCGTCGTCTTCGCTTTCGGTCTCTTGCCATTCGATGTCAAGCTGTCCATCGGTGTCCACGTGTCCATCGTCGTTGGACGCTTGGACAGTTTTGGACAGGTGCTTTTTGACGATGTTGCTTACTGTGGATTTGCTGATTCCTATTCTTTCTGCTATGTTTCTGTATGAGAATCCTTGTTTGTGGAGGTTGAGGACGTTGAGTTCTTGTTGGGTGAGTTCGTTTTCTGTTCTCTGTTTGAGGTGGTCTGCTTCTGTGGCGAATTCTTTGAATTCGAAGCCGAGGAAGTCGCCCATTTTTTCGATTTCATAGACTATGACGTTGGAGGAGTCGTATTTGAAGGCTCCAGCTCGGACTTTGACTTGTTTGACGTAGCGGAGGCGTTTGTCTTTGGCGCTTTGGCCGATGGCGAATACGCTGTCGAAGAAGTTGTAGAGTTTCTTGGATCCGGCGAGGTCGTTCTGGGTGATGGGGCTCATGAGTGAGCGTTTGGGGGTGTGGGCTATGATCAGGAGCGACCAGCCGTATTTCTTTTTTAGGTTCATGAGGTTCATCATGAAGAGTCCGGCATCTACGCCTTTGTCTGATGAGTTGCAGAGGTAGGTGAGGTTGTCGATGATGATGACGTCGGTGGCTGTTCTTATTGCTGCCATTTCGATGTCTTTGATGATGTTTTCTTCGTAGCGTTCGACTCCTATTGCACAGGGGTTGATTTCTGCGCGGAAGAGGTTGTCGGGGAAGAGGTGGCGTTGGCCGGTTTCTTTGTCTGTGTATCTGAGCTGGAATTGTTTGTCTGAGAGTTCGCAGTCGACGTAGAGGACTCTCCTGGTCTGGGATATGGTGTCGGCCATCTGGACTGCGAAGATGGATTTTCCGAGGTTGGAGTCTGCAAAGAGGCAGCATACTTCTCCTTCGTACCAGAGTTCCAGATACAGTTGTTCCGGATCCGGTCTTCGGGCAGCGTCTTCCAGTGTTCTGTTGGCGGATTTGATGGAGAGCATTCCGATGTCTGTGGTATCGGGAATGGTCTCGAATTCGGAGCGGATGGCTTCGAGTGGGTTGGCGTGTCTATTTGATGATTCTGTTTTCATCTGTCACTCCTTTGAATAGCTGTTCTTTGTTAAGTTTCTTTGTCTTTTTGATCTGGGTCCATGCGTCTATTTCGCTCTTGAGGAAGAACAGGGCGTTACGGCGTTTGTGGAATGGGATTTCTCGTTTGTGGACCCAGTCATAGACTGTGCGTGGCTTTACGCTGCCGGGGAGGTATTCGATCAGTTGTTCGAGGGTGAGCCATTCGTCTCGGGCGTTGTTTTCCTGGAGTTTTGTGACGATGGATTTAACCTGACTGATTTCCTGAAGAATGGTGGCCATGCCGTCTTCGAATTCTTTGGTGGTGATGAGGTCGTAGTTCATTGTTTTTGGTTTTTTGTGACAGATAGTTACTCCCTGTCGTTGGTTTACGGTACAAAGGAGTAACTATTTTTTGAGTGCTCAGGTGTTTTGCAGGTAGTCGTCTACCTGGAATCTACCTAGAACGTGTAAGTCCGTTGTCATTTGTTGTGGCTTTTGCGTTCTATGTTGAGCAGGGCTTCAAGGGCTTCTTCAAGTTCTTTGAATGGTTTCATAAGGTATTCGTCTCCTGCAAATTTGGATTTGAAGAGGTTGTTGTTGAAGGTCTTGATGTTGAATTTGATGTTTAAGGATAGGTATTCCAGCAGCTCTTTGCGGCTGGTGAATGGTGATCCGTCGGATTTGACGAAGTAGTGTTCTGCGTACATGGCTGCAATGATTTTTATAAAGTCGGTGTATTTCCCTTCTCGAATGTATACTCCGTCTTTATGGTTTTCTGGTTTGCTCACGCTGATGTCCTTGTATCTTTCGATAAGGTCTATCAGTTTCTGTATCTTGTTCCTATAGAAGATCAGTTCGTCGTGGCTTATCCCCATTATCAGCTCATCGATTTCGTCAATTTTGACGAGTGTGTTACGATAGTCTTCTATAAGTTTCATCAGAATTTCAGTTTTACGCGGTCTGCCGCTTCTCGTTTAACATTGTCAACGACTTTTGCATATATCATCGTTGTCTTGAGGTCGCTGTGGCCGAGCATCTTGCTGACTGTTGTGATGTCGGTGCCGGCCGTGAGCTGGTTGGTGGCAAAGGAGTGACGGAAGCAGTGGAAGCTGATGTGCTTTTGGATTCCTGCGTCATATACCCATTCTCTGAGGGCTTTTCTGTATAGTGGATCCCTGCTGAGTTTCGGGAATACGTATTCGCCGTATTTGCCTCTGCGTCCCATCAGTTCGACGGCTTGTTCTGATATGGGCAGTCGCATTATGCCTCCGGTTTTTCGCATTGTGAAGTTGAGGTAGTAGCCTTCGCCTGGCTGGTGCTCGAGTTTCTCCCATGTGAGTGCTTGGATGTCTCCGAAGCGGAGTCCGGTGAGTGCCGAGAACAGTGCTGCTCTTTTGAGGTTGTCTTTGGAGCATGGTGTCTGTATGAGCTGGTTGAGTTCTGATACGGACAGGAATTGTCTCGGGCGGTCTTTGCGAGGGATGCACTCTAGTTTGGCGTTGAGGTTTTCTCTGAGGTATCCTTCGTTGAAGGCTTGGAGCAGGATTGTTCTGAAGCAGCGGAAGTAGTTGTGGCGGGTTGTTTGTGCCAATGTCTTTCCTTCATGGAAGAGGCTGTCTGCTCTCAAGACGAAGTTCCTGAAGTTTTCGCACCATTTGAGGGTGATGTCTTTGAACTTGATGTCTTTCGGACAGAATTTCTTGAGAAGGTAGAATGCTCCGCTGTAGCGGTACCAGTTTGCGAGGGGTTTGTCCTTGAAGCTTTCTTCGTAGTACTCGATGAATTTCTTTTCTGATCTCTCGAGATAGGCGATGTGCTCTTTCTCAAGATCAGAGTAGATGTTGCTTTTCAGGAGTGCGTTTTCTCTCTCGAACCTGATTTGTTCTGCGACGAAGAGGGTGTCTGCGTTGTGCTGTCTCTGCAGGGAGCCTTTGGGCTTCTCCCAGATGTGGAGCTGCAGGAATTCCCGGCGTGTCTTTTTGCCTGTTACCGGGTCGGCAATAGGAGGATAGAAATCCAAGTACAATGACAGTTTGCCGTCTGCTAGTGGCTTCTGTCTGAGCTTAACTTTTGTTAACATAGTACAAAAAGTTTTAATTGTTAAACTAAAAATTTATGTACTAGTAAGTTAGCGATTTGATGGGTTGCAAAAATCTGTGTTAAGGTACACTACAGGTACATTTTTGCGAAGGGAAATTTGTATCTTTGCATGTCCCTTTTGCAATGGGGAATGCGTGTGCGAGGTACATGAGAGGTACAAATCATTCCAAAAACTACCGTAAATTTACCAAAGCGAGAAATTTGTTTTCGGTCGCTTATCTTACGTAAGTACTTGGAAGCCTTTTGGAAAAATGGGAAAAGTTTGAACTCTCGTTTGGTGTTCTTTGGTAGGGACCCATAACCCGCACAAAAAGCTCAACTGAAGTGAAGTGAACCCCAAAAGTTAGACAAAAAACTTTTGGGGTTTATTTTATGCGTAAGAAACACGATCATTCAGCATTGCTAAAATATATGCATATGCTTGAAGGTGGTTATTCCATCAATTACATTCACACTCATTATGGTATAAATGCAGAACAGTTGACCAAATTATGGATCTTGTACCAGAGAGATGGAAGAAAAGTCCTTTGTCGTCAGGAGTACACTCGTAGCGATGCAGCTTTTAGATATAAAGTTGTTTTGGATATTGAGAACAATGGCATATCTTTGACACAAGCCTCGATAAAATATGGAGTAAGTACCAGCCGTTTGGTTGTATGGTTAAGGACATACAGGACTGGTGGCTTTGAAGCTCTGTCAACAACCAAGAAACGAGGCCGACCACCAGGTATGGGAAGACCAAAGAAAGTACAAAAACCGGAAACTGAACTTGAGCACCTCCGTAGGGAGGTTCAAGAACTAAAGACGGAGGTTGCGTTGCTAAAAAAAGTGAAAGCCTTAGTCGAGGAGAGAGAAGCCCGTCTTCGCGCGATTGGGCGGAGGCAATCCGAGAACTAAGGCAAGAAGGACACGACCTATACTTTATGCTCAAACGCATAAAGATGGCACGCTCAACCTACTATTACAATGTAGCACACCTTAAGACGTCTGATAAGTATCAGGCTATACGCAAGCGTATAAGCGAGATATTTGCACAGCACCATAAACGCTATGGCTATCGACGTATATATGCCCAACTGCGCAATGAGGGCTATGTAATTAATCACAAGACAGTGCAGAAACTGATGCAGGAAATGCACCTTAAATCAGTAGTACGTAGAGTAAGATACCGTTCATACAAAGGCGAGGTAGGGCGTGTTGCAGCCAATGTATTGGAGCGTGATTTTAGCACACAAGCACCTAACCGCAAATGGGCAACAGATGTAACGGAGTTCAAGATTGGTGATAGAAAGGCTTATCTCTCACCGATACTTGATATGTTCAACGGCGAGATTGTCTCCTATACAATCGCTGACAGCCCTGATTTGCGTATGGTAATGAATATGGTAAACAGTGCTATAAGGAAGATAAAGCCA
>CALFTM010000098.1 GCA_937916355.1 uncultured Bacteroidales bacterium | reverse complement strand
CACTCAACAACTACAAAGGCGACCTGCTTTTCGTAGGCGTAAATTACGACGAGAAGACGAAGGAGCATAGCTGCAAGATTGAGCGGCTGGTGAATGAATAGAATGTTTTTATTCTTCTGGCTTGTATTACTATTAAAGTTTAGAAATATTATCCCCAAAAGTTCTCCAACTTTTGGGGATAAATCATTTTTATTTGCTCAAATGTTTTAGGCTATGGCAAAACTGCTGTGCTGTCGTTTGATGTTACTGTGCCGTTTTTTTCTTTCAAATAAGCCTCGTATTCTTCATCCGTGCGGATATGGTAGGCAACACCTTTTACTTTCACATCTTTTGTCACAACGGTCACCAAGACTAAAGGAACTCTTACTTTGTGGTAGTCGAGTGTCGCATCCATCAGACCATCTGCATTAGGGTAGCTTTTTAATGCATTTTTCATCGCTCTGCTTTTCAACCAATTGTCTCTTGCCCATCCAAAAGGAATGAATAACAACCATAATCGTCCGCCTCCTGCATTTCCCTCTGCCTCTCCGAGAATTTCAATTCTGTCTTTGTCTAATATTGACAAGGTTGTAGAATTGGGTATTGGAGTGACATTCAGTGTTACACATGAACTGAGGATGCTTAACGCAACAATGACGCAAGTTATTTTTAAAAAGTATAATCTTTTCATTACGTTTTCTTTTGTGTGTTATTGAATTAATCGATGCGGGTGCATGTGAATTCCCATTTTTCACCATCCCATCTGTCAAGCCATGTCATGGTCATTTCGTCCTCAGAAGAAAGGTTGTATTCGAGTAGAGCTTCAATCTCTTCAATCATTATGCCATTTTCTTCAGCTTTAAAATATATTGTGATTTTGTTTTTTGATGCACTCCACTGAAGAGGTTCTTCTGGATCTTCTTCTCCCCAGATTGCCTTTTTGTCCGAAGCAAAAGTCATGATGTCGGAATAGTTTTCTTCTTCACAATAAATCGACCATTTGCCACAAATTTTTTGCTCATGTTCATTTAGGTTTTGATCTTGAGTCTGACCTTGGTTAGTCCCTTGGTCTGTCTCATCTTCCTTGTCGCATGAAACCAACAAGGTTTGGCATAATCCCAAACAGGTTATTGCCAACAGAAAATTTCTGAATTTTTTCATTTTATTATAATGTTGTGGAGACTCCCAATCCGGATTTATTTTTTTGTGTCTTATACTGTTCCTATAAAAAAAGCGCAGGAGTCCATACATCACTCGTCCTGCACTTCAAGGTCTTCGCATTACCCAAACAAACCGAACGAGCAATGCGGAAACCTGCACCGATATGTATATGACAAAAGCCGATGATACACACCCAATACAAGCATCCACTAAAGCTCCTCTTTGGTCTGTTTTTTCAAAAGTTGCGAAGTTTTGAAGTGCCAAAGCAAAGCGTCAGTATACGCTTAATCCATAAAAAACACTCAAAAGAAATTTCTCTCTCGACTATTCTCTTTTGATTTGACAAATTTACTTTTTTTATTGTTAATGCCTAAATTATTTGTATTTTTTTTATCGTCATAATATTTCAAAAATATCTATTCGTCGATGTTGTGGATTTAAGATTATTGTGTTACCTTTGCAACCGATATGAAAAGTGTGGATAGATTTGACTGCTTGCAACCACGAGAAAAAATGCTAAAACGAATCTGTTTCGTTATTTTATTGTCTCCTTTTTCTATGGTTATTTGAGTCGGCCGCACTTGATGGGTTTGATAATTTTAACAATAGAATATGAGTTACTATTTTTCTTCAGAGTCCGTTTCAGAAGGACATCCAGACAAAGTGGCAGATCAGATTTCGGATGCCATATTGGATAATTTGTTGGCACAAGACCCAAATTCAAAGGTGGCTTGTGAAACTCTTGTGACGACTGGTCAGGTTGTTTTGGCAGGGGAGTTGAAAACTTCTGCTATCATTAATGAACAAGATATCGTAAGAGAGGTAATAAAAAGAATCGGTTATACTAAAAGCGACTATAAGTTTGATAGTGAGTCGTGTGGGATTTTTAGCGCATTACATGGACAATCATCGGACATTAATCGTGGAGTAGAAAGGGAAGACCCTAACGAGCAGGGTGCAGGCGACCAAGGTATGATGTTTGGTTACGCATGTAATGAGACTGCGAACCTAATGCCGATTTCATTAGACCTTTCACATAAGTTGCTCATGGAATTGGCTGAAATCCGAAGAGAAGGGAAAGAGATGACATATCTTCGTCCGGATTCAAAATCTCAGGTAACAATCGAATACGGAGACGATAATCGTCCGAAACGAGTCGATACAGTGGTTATTTCCACCCAACATGATGAGTTTATCATTGATCCGACAAATCAGTTGAAGGCTGATGAGGAGATGGTGAAGAAAATTCGTGAAGATGTTGAGACAATTCTTCTTCCTCGTGTTTTTGCCAAATATCCACAATATAAAGAGTTGTTCAAAGGGGATTTTAAACTCTTTGTGAACCCTACAGGGAAATTTGTGATTGGAGGCCCTCATGGTGATACGGGCTTGACCGGACGTAAAATCATCGTGGACACTTACGGAGGAAAAGGTGCGCACGGAGGTGGCGCGTTTTCAGGAAAAGACCCTTCTAAAGTAGACCGTTCTGCAGCATACGCAGCTCGACATTTGGCGAAAAACATTGTTGCTGCTGGTTTGGCGGATGAGGTTTTGGTGCAGGTGGCATACGCTATTGGTGTGGCTGAGCCGATGAATCTTTTCATCGACACATACGGTACATCAAAAGTAGGTATGTCAGATGGAGAAATGGCAAAGAAGATTTATGAAAGTAAAATCTTTGATATGCGTCCGAAAGCCATTGAGACACGCTTGAAATTGCGTAATCCTATTTATGAGGAGACTGCTGCTTATGGTCACTTAGGTCGTGAGCCAAAAATTGTGAAGAAACAATTTGTTGATAAGGCAGGAAATGTTTTCTCAAAAGAGGTCGAGCTTTTCACATGGGAGAAGACTGATTGTGTAGATCAATTGAAAGAACTTTTCGCTAAATGAAGGATTTGAAATATGCAATAATAGGCACCGGCGCAGTAGGAGGATACTACGGTGGCCGGTTGTCTAATATTGGGAAAGATGTTCATTTTCTTTATCATTCAGAATATGAATGGGTGAAAGAGCATGGTTTAAAAGTGGAATCTGTAAAAGGAGATTTTCATTTGACCGATATGAACGTCTATTCTTCTGTGGAAGATATGCCACAGTGTGATGTCGTTTTGGTTTGTTTAAAGTCGACCCAAAATGATAAATTGAAAGATCTTCTAAAACCGATATGCCATGCTGGGACAGTCATCGTATTGGTACAAAATGGTATCGGATTGGAGGCGGAACTCGCACAACATTTTCCCAACCATTCTATCGCAGGAGGAATGGCTTTTATCTGCACATTTAGGGTAGGAAAAGGGTTCATTCGCCATGCAGACTATGGCGGACTGACTGTCGGTTTTCATCAATTACCCAAAAATGATGTGTTGTGTAAGATGAAAGAGGATTTTGATGCGGCAAATGTATCTTTCTATATTGCTGACGATCTCAATCTTGCACGTTGGAAGAAGTTAGTCTGGAATGTCCCTTATAATGGGCTGACGGTTGCTTTGGAGACTACAACCGACAAGTTGATGAAAAATCCAATCTCACGCCAATTGGTGAAGGAGATGATGGAAGAGGTTGTGAAAGGAGCAAATGCCTGCGGTGCGGCGATAGAGGAGTCCTTTGTTGAAAAAATGATGGAGAGTACAGATAAGATGAAACCCTATTCTCCAAGTATGAAGTTGGATTGGGAGGCTCATCGTGCCATGGAGATTCGCGCGATATACCAAAATACAGTACGTTTGGCAAAAGAAAATGGTGTTGAACTCAAGAAAATCGAGATGTTAGGACAACTTTTACAGTTCAAACAAGATTGCTATTCGTTGTAACAAAAAAAAGTTTATCTTTGTGGAAATTCATTGGACTAAATAATTTGTGATAGAATGAGAAATTTTTGTCTATATATGTTGTTGTGCTGCTCTTTGGGAGTGTTTGCTCAGAGCAAGACTACTAAGCAGACGAACAAGGAGGATATTTTTGAATCTCTGGCAGCTCATAAGGCAAACCAAGGGACGGTGCGTATCACTCAAAATCAGAATATGTTGGTTTTGATGGATAAGAAGATTGCTGAAAATGAAGAAAAACAGCATATCACGTTCTTAGGGTACAGAGTACAAGTCTATATGGGAAACAACCAAAAAGTTTCAAAGACTGATGCTATTGAGCGGGAGAAGAAGATAAAAGAAAAGTATCCAGAACTCAATTCTTACCTCTCTTTTGCGTCTCCTTTCTGGAAATTGCGTGTGGGGGATTTTCGTACTCATACAGAGGCTTTGGTGCTCTCTAAACAGTTGCAGGCTGATTTCCCTGAATTTGCAGGAGATGTGATTATTGTTAGAGATGAGGAGACAAGAGATTTATCATTAGAGGAGGCGAAATAAAGGATGGAAAAAGATAATGATTTGGTATTTAAGCCTTGGGATCTTGCAAAGTACCCAAGTCGTAAGGTGACGGAAGAGATTGCTCCTTTAGTGGCTTCTTCGTTGGAGTTGATGGGCGAAGACCCTAACCGGGAAGGATTGTTGAAGACTCCCGAACGTGTGGCAAAGGCTATGCAATTTTTGACGCATGGATATAAAATTGATCCTGCGGAGGTTTTGCGTTCTGCCATGTTTGAAGAAGACTACAAACAGATGGTAGTCGTGAAGGATATTGAATTTTATTCTCTTTGTGAACACCATATCCTACCATTTTTTGGAAAAGCTCATGTGGCATATATCCCCAATGGGAAGATTACGGGATTGAGTAAAATCGCAAGGGTAGTGGAAGCATATTCTCGTCGTTTGCAAATCCAAGAGCGTATGACGACACAAATTAAGGATTGTATTCAGCAGACCTTAGAACCGTTAGGCGTGATGGTTGTTGTAGAAGCTCAGCATTTGTGTATGCAGATGAGAGGTATTCAAAAGATGAATTCTGTGACGGTCACTTCTGATTTCACTGGAATTTTTAGAACTGCTAAAACGAGAGAAGAGTTCATGACTTTAATCGGACACTAAATAGAGGTGCGGTTAAATTTTTCTTTGATTTTTGTGTTTTACAGAACTCTCCATAAATGAATAGAAGGCGGAAGAAGTATTGGATTACATTGGGTGACCCACAAATTCTTCTGCTTTTTCTAATGTCTCAATTTTTCCTACATCCACCATTTTCAGTTGGTCGTCGCAGAATGCGCCAATAGGAATTTTTCCGCATAGGTCGAGATAAAAGTCCATAATCGGGAATTTCCCATTCCAACTCTCCATCCATTTGAAAATATCGGGAGAGAGAAGGTGTATGCCTGAAAAGGCAAAACGTTTGTAATGCTCAGGATTGAAGTTGTCATGAGGAGATTTCACCTCCTCTGTTTTAATGTTTTGCCATCCGTTTAACCTCATATTCTCATCAAAGAGAAGGTAACGGCTTGTTTCCCTCTGATTGACAAGTAGGGTGGCGAGATTGTCACTTTCACAATGTCTTTCATACAAATTTTTTAAATCTGCATTAGAAAGTATATCTACATTATGGATGAGGAAAGGCTTGCCATCGTCAAAAAAATGCGAGGCTTTTTTTATTCCTCCTCCAGTGTCGAGCAACATTTCACGCTCATCTGAAATTTCAATTCTCAATCCGAAATTTTTCTTTTCCTTCAAAAATTGAACAATCTGTTCTCCATGATGATGAATATTCACTATCAACTCGTCAAATCCTGCATTCGCCAATTTTTGGATTACATGTTCCAATAACGTCTTGCCTGCTATGGGAACAAGAGCTTTGGGCATCGTGTCAGTCAGCGGACGTAAGCGAGTACCCAGTCCGGCAGCGAATATCATTGCTTTCATGGTGGATGTTTTTTTCTATGAATTATTATTCTTTATTTTCAACCTTATCGGACTCCTTTGGATTAGGACGAAGTATATTATCATATTTCTCCTTGTTTTTCAGAATTTTGATAGCCTCATCCTTATCCTCGTCATATTTCAGTGATTCAATTATTGCCCCCTCTTGCCAATAGACTTGCTTCATGATTTCCACACTGATGAGTTTTGAAATCTCTTCCTTGAAAAGTTGTAAGTCTTGATCTAAATTATGGGATAATTTTTTCTCTAAAGCATCAAATTCAGATTGAGAATGTTCCAAATATCCCTCTTTTTCAGCAATCTCTTTCAGACTATTGAGGACCTCCTCCGTCTTCAATTTATAAGAGAATTTTTGTTTTTTTGCGTAAGCTATGAAATCATCATACTCTTTAAAAACGAAAGACTTTGGAGTCTCCATTTTAGGATGTTTTGCAACATATTGTATTGCATAGTTGAATATGATGTTTTCAGTGTATAGATAGTATGCGATGGTTGAAATATTTTTCTTTTTTACGGTAATGTCTGGTGTGATACCACCTCCATCACGTACAATTCTACCATTTTTTGTTTTGAATTCGGAAGTGAGGCTGTCTGGTATTCTGCTGGCATTGCCTTCCTCATCTTTCTCTGAATAATTGATGGCTTGCACGCATCTTCCGCTTGGAATATAATACTTTGAGATGGTCACTTTCAAATTTCCGCCGAACGGTAAAGTTCGGGTTGATTGAACCAGTCCTTTCCCGAAAGTTCTTTCGCCGATGATGACCGCCCTGTCTAAGTCTTGCATCGCCCCTGAAAAGATTTCTGACGCAGAGGCTGAATTTTTATTTACCAGCACCACAATCGGAATACGAGTGTCTATGGGATGTCTGGTTGCTTTATACACCTCGTCTAATTGTTTTACCTTCCCTTTTGTGTAAACGATGGTTGATTGGTTTTCAATGAACATATTGACAATTTCCGTCGCTTGGTCGAGCAATCCTCCCGGATTATTGCGGAGGTCGATGATAAGGGAGTTGATTTTCTTGTCTTCTTTTAGGTGCAGAAAAGCCTTTTTAAAGAGGGACGCTGATTTCTCTGTGAAAGAAGAGAAGCGGATATAACCGATACCATTTTCCAATGTGTCGGCATACTCGATGGTAGGTAATGAAATTTTTTCACGGGTGATGGAGTGTTTTTTTATTTTTCCAGTGATCGGGTTTTTCACGGTGACTTTCACTTGTGTACCTTGTTCACCTCGTAAATTTTCGCTGACATCGTTAACCGTAATATCCTCTGTTTTCTTTCCTTCTATTTCGATGATTTGGTCTCCTGCTTTTATACCGTTCTTATAAGAAGGGGTGCCATAATATACTTCCATGAAACTGATGGTGTCTTTCACTTTCCCGATAGTAGCACCTACGCCAGCATACTCACCTGTTATCATGAATTTGAAATCCTCTTCATCCTCCTCTGGTATGTATGTCGTGTATGGGTCCAGCTCCTTCAGCATAGCATCGATACCACTTTTAATTGCCTTCTCAGCGTTGATTGTATCGACATAGTAGAGGTCCAGTTCCTTGAATAGAAGATTAAAAAGATCCAGATTTTTGGAGATGTTCTCATAATGCGAGTCTACTGAGTCTTTGGCAGTCGATTCAGTTTTCTTTTTCGCAAAAAGAGAAAGAGGAAGTAACCCTATAAATAGTAGTATGAGAAATGACTTTTTGTTCATGTTTTTTTTTAATTTTTAATTTGGAGTCCAAATTTAGTATTTCTTATGATTCCCCCAAAGAGATTTCATACGTTCTGCAAGTTTATTTTCAGAAATATTCTCCTGTGGAGTCCAAAATTGTTTTGAAGCAAAATCATGAGGAAGATACTCTTGTACCACAAAATGTCCCGGATAATCATGTGCATATTTATAATCCTTCCCATAATCCAACT
Organism: uncultured Bacteroidales bacterium; assembly: GCA_937916355.1. Lineage (GTDB taxonomy): Bacteria > Bacteroidota > Bacteroidia > Bacteroidales > Paludibacteraceae > UBA1181. The sequence continues at coordinate 27,137 of CALFTM010000098.1, read as the reverse complement.
TTTCCATCAGTTTAGTTGGGGCATTGCGCAGATGCAACGGAACAGGGACGTTTCCGCTCTCCTTCACAAACTCGAGGGCGGAATTGATTGCATTGTAGGCGGAGTTGCTTTTCGGACTGGTAGCCAAATATATTGTTGCTTCCGCCAATGCGATGCGGCCTTCCGGCCATCCGATTTTATGGATTGTGTCGAAGCAAGCGTTAGCCAATAAGAGTGCGTTAGGGTTGGCCAATCCGATGTCCTCTGCAGCAGAAATCACCAATCTTCTGGCGATGAACTTAGGGTCTTCGCCTCCATCCACCATTCTTGCGAGCCAGTAGATTGCGCCGTCCGGGTCACTTCCTCGAATTGATTTGATGAAAGCGGAAATGATGTCGTAGTGCATCTCTCCGTTTTTGTCGTAGGCATTTGGATTCTCTTGCAACCTTTCCGTCACGTTTTGGTTGGTGAAATGAACCTCACCTTCTCCCTCTTCCGCATTTACAACCAGTTCGATTATATTGAGCAATTTTCTTGCATCCCCTCCTGCAAAGCGAAGTAGGGCTTCCGTTTCGTCAAAAAAGATTTTTCGTTCCTTCAAAACTTTATCACATTGAGCGACACGGTTTGCCAACTCCATCAGGTCTTCATTGTTTTGTGGTTTTAGAACATAGACTTGACAACGAGATAGTAGGGGAGTGATAACTTCAAAAGAAGGGTTCTCTGTTGTTGCCCCGATAAGTGTCACCAATCCTTGCTCCACAGCTCCTAAGAGAGAGTCCTGCTGTGCTTTGGAAAAACGGTGGATTTCATCAATAAACAAAATGGGGGGGTGAGGATTGAAAAGTCTTGCGTTTTTAGCCCTTTCGATAACCTCCCTCACCTCTTTCACTCCAGAACTGATAGCACTTAGTGTGTAGAATGAACGTTCCAGCTTTTTTGCGATGATTCCAGCGAGAGTGGTTTTTCCTACCCCCGGAGGCCCCCACAAAATAAAAGAGGATACTCTTCCTGATTCAATCATTTTTCGCAACACAGCATTTTCGCCCACCAAATGTTTTTGACCGATATAATCATCCAGATTTTTGGGACGCATTCTTTCTGCTAACGGAGATGTGATGTCTATGCTCATAAGTTATATGCTGATTTCTTCCTTTTACAGACTTAAACTGACTTCACCCTCTGAATGAAGCCATTTTTTCTGGTATCGGAGCCTCCAGTGTGATTAATTTTTTTGTTATAGGATGGATAAATTCCAGTTGGAACGCATGTAGTCCGACCCGTCCGATTGGTGATTTGCTACCACCATATTTTTTATCGCCTACGATTGGATGTCCGATGCTTTGCATGTGAACACGGATTTGGTTCTTTCTACCCGTCCTCGGATAGACTTCCATTAGTGTGTTCTTAGGAAAATGTTTTATCACCTTGTAATCAGTAAAAGACTCCAAACCGCCATTGTCGAAATCAAAGGAGTAGACCTTCTTCGACTTCGGTTCTTCAACCAGCCAAGAATGGATTGTTCCGTTCCCTTTTTCTATCGTTCCTTCTACAAGAGCCAAATAGTTGTTTTTTTTGACCAGTTTGTGCCAGTTCTTTTGTAGGATTATTTGAGTATCTTTATCCTTTGCAAAAACCAGAAGTCCGGAAATGTCCCTATCCAATCTGTGGGTAATGTAGACACGGTTGTTTTTATCCAACTTTTTAATGTGATTCATGACAATTCGGAAAGCGGTTTCATTCTCTTGTTTATCAGTTGCCACAGAAAGCAGACCTGCAGATTTGTTGATGACGATGAGATTGTCATCTTCGTATATAAGAGACAACTTAGAACTTGTCAGTCCGACGCTCGCTTTAACGAAATTGATTTCTATTTTATCATTTGGCTTTAGAGGAAGGTTGTACTGAGTCTCTATTTTATCGTTGACCTTCACTTGTCCTTTTGCAAGAAGGTTTTTGACAGACGTTTTGCTCATTCCTCCCATTTTGGAAAAAATGAAATCGTAAAGGATTGTCTCCTCTTTTACTGTAAAAAATGAGCGACTTTCTCGCTTTTTTCTGAATGTGTGCATCATCTAATAAGATTAGAAAAACAAAATATCTGCAAATTTAGTATTTCCTCGATACTTCTCGCTATCTTTGTAGCCTAAAACTTATAAGATTATGATGATTCAGATTGATGACACTGTCATTTCAACAGATTTATTTGAAAAAAAATTTTGTTGCGACTTGTCCACTTGCAAGGGAATATGTTGTGTGGAAGGTGACTCCGGTGCTCCGTTGGAGGATGAGGAGATCCCTAAAATAGAGTCATTACTACCAGTGGTATGGGACGATTTGTCAGAAAAGTCCAAGGAGTTGATTCGTAAGCAAGGTGTTTATTATGTCGATGAAGACGGAGACAAGGTAACCTCCATTGTGGATGGAGCAGAATGTGTCTTTACCTATTTCGATGAAAAAGGTATTTGTAAATGTGCTTTAGAAAAAGCTTACAGAGAAGGGAAGTCTGATTTTTACAAACCAATCTCTTGTCATTTATACCCCGTTCGTTTGGATAATTTGTCAAATGGTACGGTTGCAGTGAACGTCCATAGCTGGAAAATATGTCGATGCGCAGTCGATTTCGGGAAAGAAAAGAATATCCCTGTGTACCAGTTTTTGAAAGAACCCCTTATCCGTCGTTTTGGGGAAGCTTGGTATGAGCAGTTGTGCATTGCGGCAGAAGAAATTAAGCAGTTGAAGGGATAGGTGATATTTTGTTGAAACTCAAAGGTGAGGTGTTTTATGGATTTAGAAAACGACATATTCAGTTGTGTGCTATCCAATGGTATTCGGGTGGTTCATCTTTATGATGATTCACCGGTTGCTTATTGTGGATTTGCCATCAATGTTGGGACTCGTGATGAATTAGATAGTGAGTCGGGTATGGCGCATTACATTGAACATACACTTTTCAAGGGAACGCAGAAGAGACGTTCGTGGCACATATTGAATCGTCTGGACTCTTTAGGAGGTGAATTGAATGCCTATACGACAAAAGAGGAAACGTTTGTTTACGCTAATATGTTAAAAGAAGACTATGAACGTGCCATGGAGTTGTGTTCCGATATAGTCTTCCATTCTACTTTCCCTCAGAAAGAGTTGGACAAAGAAGTTGATGTCATCATTGATGAGATCCATTCTTACAAAGACACCCCATCAGAACTCATCTATGATGAATTTGAAGAAAACCTGTTTCAAGGTACTCCGTTGGGTCGGAATATTTTGGGAGATGCTAAAAGGTTGAAAAAATATAAGACCGAAGATTGTGTCTCTTTTGTAAAAAGAACTTATTGCACTGATAAGATACTCTTTTTTTCTTTAGGAAAATTGCCCTTTAAGAAAGTCCTTCATTGGGCTGAAAAATATTTTGGCGATGTAGAAGAGAAAAAAAGCGAGGAGAAAAATAAAATTTGCCTCTCTTACCATCCTTTTCAGAAAATAGTAAAAAAACACACTTCTCAAGCGCATGTGATGATAGGGGGGATTGGTTATGAGTTGTCGGAAGATAAGCGATTGCCTTTGGCGTTGGTGAATAATATTTTAGGAGGACCGTCGATGAACAGTCGTCTGAATATTTTGTTGAGGGAGAAAAATGGAATGGCGTATAATGTAGAATCTTCATACACTTCATATTCTGATAGTGGAATATTTACCATCTATTTCGGTACGGACGAGCGCAATAGAGAACGTTGCACAGAACTGGTTCGAGGAGAACTGACGAGATTGAGTACTCAGACGTTGACTCGCACTCAACTGGAACGTTGCAAAAAACAATTGATGGGTCAGATGGCGATTTCTCAAGAGAATAGGGAGAACTTAATTCTTTCATTAGCGAAAAGTTTCCTCTACTTTAATTCGTTTGAGACATTAGAAAATATTGGTCTACAGTTAGAAAAAATAAATTCTGAGCAATTGAGAGAGGTTTGCGCAGAGGTGTTTGATGAACAGAAATTGTCCGAATTGGTCTATACGATGCTGAAGTGATGAAAAATTATTGGACTTTGGTTTTTGACTATTTGGGGTGCAAGTTTAAAAAAATGGACATAACCTTTTAGTCATTTATTTTGTGTTTTTAAAAAGAGCTTTCTATCTTTGTAGTGTGTATTTTGTAACGTATTTTAAACCATCTTCTAAAGGTAAATTCTCATGAAGAAAATTTTAAAAATTTGCGGTATCATTATCGCTGTTGTTTTAGGTGCATTACTGATTCTACCTTCTTTGTTTAAAGACAAAGTGAAGGATGTATTGGTTTCTGAGGTAAGTTCCATGTTGAATGCTACTCTCTATTTGGAGGATTTTTCTCTGGGCTTCTTCTCTAATTTCCCTCATGCTACGCTTTCTGTGGAGAATTTTGGAATTGTAGGTGTTGCTCCTTTTGAAAACGATACGTTGGTGAATGTGGAGGATTTGAATGTCGTAATCAATCTTGCGAGCCTTTTCAAAGAGTCGTACGAAATTAACAAAATTGAATTGATAAACCCTTCTGCAAAGATAATCGTTAATGCTGATTCATTGGCGAATTGGGATATTATGAAACCAGCTGATTCGGAGGAAGAGGTTGAGGATACGACCGCTTCTTCTCCAATAAAATTGGGTTTAGACGAGTTGGTGGTGAAAAACTTATGTGCTTCATATAATAGTGTGCCAGATAGTATGTCGGCCTCAGTCGAGGGTATTGATTTGGATTTGGAAGGTGATGTCGCATTAGATTTGGAAACATTAGTGAATATTGATGATTTGCAGTTGCTCATTGACAAAGTCTCCTATTCCGACTATTCAAGTGGGGATATGAGTGCTGCTTTAGATAATGTTAATTTAAAATTCGGAGGAACGGTAAGTGACCGTGTCTCAAGAATGGATTTGGCTCTGAATGTAGATTCTACCTCATTCAACATGGGAGGTGTCCCTTATTTGTCTAAAGCACAAATCTCTTCCGATATTAAATTGGTGGCGGATTTGGACAGCAATAAATATTCGTTTGGAGAAAATCGTATTAGTCTAAATGAAATCTCTGCTAATTTTGAAGGTTTTGTCCAGTTGGTGGATTCTACGACAACTGATATGGATTTGAAAATAAATACACCATCCATTGATTTCAAGCAGATTCTCTCTTTGATTCCTGTTATTTATGCCAAGGATTTTGAGTCTTTGCAAACATCAGGAGAAGTCTCCTTGTCTGCAACAGCGAAGGGACGTTTGAAAGGAGATACAATCCCTAATTTGGATGCGCAACTTAATATCGTTGATGCGATGTTTAAATATCCAGATTTGCCGGGTGCTATGAAAAATATTAATATCACGGCAAATGTGAAAAATCCCGGAGGTGATGTGGATTTAACGGAGGTGCAAGTGCCTAATTTAAGTTTCTCTATGATGGAAAGTCCGTTTGCACTCACTTTTGGATTGAAAAATCCGATATCAGACCCCGATTTCAATGCTACAGCCGATGGTACGATCAATTTAGCGAATGTTTCAAAGGTGGTGAAATTGGAGGATATGGATCTGCAGGGAATTTTTACTGCAGCACTGAAGGCTGGCGGAAAAATGTCGTACATTGATCAAAACAGATATGAGTTGTTTAATATTGATGGCTCATTAAAGTTGGCGGACTTTGTTTTAAAGACCCAGTCGTTAGATTATGATGTAGAGGTGAACAGTGCTGATTTAGGTTTTTCTTCTGAAAATGTCAATTTGAAGGCAGATTTGGCTTTAGGTAAATCAGACCTCTCTTTGAATGGAAAATTGCAACATTTCATCCAGTTTGTTACGCGAGGAGAAACCATAAAAGGTGCATTGGCTGTGCAGTCTAAAAAAATCGATGTAAACCAGTTATTGGGTACTTCTGAGGAAGAGGCAGAAACAGTAGCAGAAGAGACTCCGGCAGCAGAGGGTTCATCATCAGTCGCATTGCCTGATAATATCAATTTTGCATTAGACGTGGCTGTTGATACCATTTGTTATGGAAATGTGAAGCTGGCGGCAGTTAAAGGTTTGGTGGATTTGAAAGATGCAGTTGCGAACATTCGCACGTTGAGCGCAAATACGATGGGAGGATCGTTGGGCGTAGCAGGAAAATACGACACCCAAGATACTCTCAATCCTAAAATAGATGTCAGTTTAGATGTGAATGATATGGTTATCAATGAGGTCTTCTCTACAGTTGAGACCGCAAAGAAAATCGTTCCTCTTTTTTCTGATGCGGAGGGGAATTTTTCACTCTCTATGGATTTGAAATCTGATATGGATGCTACATTGACACCTGTTTTGGAGACTGTAAATGCAAAAGGTTCTTTTAATTCTAAGGATATTTCTTTGAAAAATGTAGAAGCATTTTCTGCATTGGCAGAAAAAACGGGAATGGATTTGTTTAAAAAGCCAAATTTGAAAAATCTTAACATCGCATTTGAAATCAAGGATGGTCGTTTACACATTGATCCGTTTGAAACATTGATTTCTATGACTAAATTGAATGTCTCAGGTTCTTCGGGATTGGATCAGACTTTGGATTATGTCGCAAAAATCCAATTGCCAGAAAATGTTTCAAAAGTGGTGGATTTGATTTTCGACATGAAGATTGGTGGTACGTTCTCTAAGCCTAAAATTTCCTTTGGTGCATCTTCTATAAAAGAACAGGTGAAAGAGAAGGTTACCGAAGTGGTTGATAAGGCAAAAGAGGCTGCTATCGCCGCCGCTAAGGAGCAAAAAGAAAAGTTGGTTGCTGCAGCACAGGCACAAAGAGAAAAATTAGTCGCTACAGCTCAAGAGAGTGCAGATAAATTGGTAGCAAAGGCAGAAGCTGAAAGGGATAAGAATGTGGCAAATGCGAAGAATCCGATAGCGAAGGCTGCTGCTCAAAAAGCTGGTGATGCCTTGGTGAAAAAGACTAAAGAGCAAGCTGATAAAATGGTTTCTGATGCAAATAAAAGTGGTGATAAATTAGTTTCCGATGCGGAGAAGTCAGGAAATGCCCTAATTGAAAAAGCTTCTGCTGGAAAATAAAGGTTATAAAAAAATAAATGATTAAATTTGCGGAGGTGGAATCATTCTGCCTCCGTAAATTTTTTTAGATATGAAAGTAGGAAAAATAAATAAAATGGTAGTTTCAACCATTGCTGATAGAGGTATTACTGTAGAAAATGTTGAAACACAAGAGACGCTCTTTATTCATCAGCGTAATTTGAAAAATAGGGTAGAAGAGGGTGAGGAGATTTCAGTTTTCATCTATCCTGATGCTAAAAGAGAATTAGTCGGAACGACCTATCTTCCGTATGCTGTTGATGGAGAATTCGACTTTATGACAGTGAAAAGTGTGAATGCAGCTGGTGCTTTATTGGATTGGGGAATTGAAAAGGAGTTATTCCTTCCTAATCGACATCAGACTGCCAAAGTGAGGGAGGGGAGACCTTACCTTGTTTATGTTCATTACGATGAACAAACTAACCAAATAATCGCTACCATGCATTTGGATGAACATTTGTCAAAGGAGTTTCCTCCGTATGAAACAAATGATGAGGTAGATATTTTGGTGACAAAAGAGACTCCATTAGGATTTCAAGTGATTGTTGATGATAAGTATTGGGGCTTGATTTATCATAATGAAATATTTGAGCGTGTTGATTTTGCAATGCGGACGGTTGGGTATGTGAAAAACGTGCGTGAAGATGGTAAAATAGATGTGGCACTTCAACCGCAAGGCTATTTCAAAGTAGTTGATGAACTGAGCGGACAGATATTGGAAGAGTTGCGTAACAATCGAGGATTTTTACCTTTCAATGATAAGACTGATTCTGAACTAATCTATAATAAGTTCGGTTGTAGTAAAAAGAGTTTTAAAAAGACAATCGGAACGCTATACAGACAACGTGCGATTGTGATTGAAGAGAAGGGTATTCGTTTGCTGCAAGATGAGTGATGTTTCCTTCATTTGAAAATAAAGAACGACTGCGAGAAGTAAAGTTTTTTTTCTTCTTTCAGTTTGACGATTGTAGGTTATATGTGATGGTATGAGGTTGTGCGGAATCGTTTTTTTTTGGGGGGGGCATTAACTTCTCTTTTTGTAAGTCACTATCGCCAAGAAATTAAAAAAGAGAGCGAAAAGAAGCAAGGCAAAGTATGAACTCTGCAAATCAACAAAACCGGCCCCTTTTAAATAGACAGCACGCAGGATATCCACGAAATAACGAGGAGGAAGAAACAATGTGATATTTTGCGCCCAAAGAGGCATAGAATCAACCGGAGTAAGTAAACCGCTAAGCAACATAAAATTCATGATAAAAAAGAACATCACAAACATGGTTTGTTGCATTGTCTCAGACAAGTTTGCGATAGTAAGGCTAAAACCAGAGATAACCAGTATAAATAGAGCAGCCCCTAAATAGATGAGTCCGACATTTCCAACGGGAGATAATCCATAAACAAGTTTGGCCACAATCATCGCAATAGTAAGGACAAACATTCCGATTATCCAGTACGGGATAAGTTTTGAGAGCGTAAAAACCAATCGAGAGACAGGAGTTACATTAATCTGCTCAATTGTACCCTTCTCCTTTTCTCCAACAATACTAAGAGCAGGAAGGAATCCGCATATCAAGATAAAGAGGATAATCATCAATGCCGGAATCATATAATGTCTATAGTTGAGAGTTGGATTAAAGCGATTTTCGATGGATATTAGTTCCGACACATTGGTTCTACCGGCCTCTTCTGTTAGTTCCGACAAGGAGAAAGCAATCGTCTGCACAACATATTGCATACCCAATGCCCCTTTTGTAGCATTAACAGCATTAGCCGTTACACCAATTTTCATAGGGGACTCCAACATCAGAGATTGTTCAAAGCGATTAGGCACTTGCACAATTACATCCACCTCTCCCCGTTCTAAAGCAAATAATGCCTCGGGATATTCTGTTGTTGCAAGAGATAAAAAGAGATAGTCTGAAGCATTGATATGAGAAGCGATACGAGCAGATGTGGAAGATTGATCCTGATCGACCCAAGCCACATTAACATTACGCACATCCATGGTCATGATAAGCGGCATAAGGAGCATTACCATAATCGGGAATACAATTATCAGTTTCGGAAGGAAAGAATTTCGCCGAATTTGCAAAAACTCTTTTTGAAGTAATACAACGAAAGCTCTCATACTATTATTCCAGTTTATCGTTAAACTTTTTGAGCGAGACAACAATCAACATGAGAGTCATACCCACCAATATCAAGCAATTTTTCCACACATCAAGGAGCGAAAGCCCTTGGATCATCATTTTACGAATAGCATCTATATACCAACGTGCAGGGACAATATTTGAGACTACCTGAAAGAAAGTTGGCAAATTTTCAATCGGGAACAACATTCCGGAGAGCATCAAAATAGGCATCATCATCACCATGGCAGAAATAAGTAGAGCTGCTACCTGCGTTTCTGCAATCGTAGAGATAAGTAGTCCTAAAGAGAGGGATAGCACCAAATATAGCAGCGAGAGGAGAAAAATACCCCCAACTCCACCAGACATAGGTACATCAAGCAAATAACGCGCCAACAAGAGGATCAATATCAAGACAATGCAAGATATAAAAAAGTAGGGAATCATTTTAGCAAAAACGATTTTAAAGGGTCTGACAGGCGAGACCAACAAGACCTCCATTGTCCCAACCTCTTTTTCTCTGACAATAGAGACTGAAGTCATCATTGCACACACCAAAATAAAGACAAGTCCCATAATTCCTGGTACAAAATTGTAGGCCGATTTCATTTGCGGATTAAACAACAACCTTGTCTCAAACAACATTTGTTGCGAAGCCTTATCTAACAAAACATTTTGCAAATAGAGTGAGGCAGAGCCGGCCGTATTTACATTGGAGGCATCAACAATGATTTGAATGATAGGTTTCACCGGAATCCCATTCAAGGAATGCGCCAAATATCGATCAAAATCTTTATCAAAGACAACCACAGCCCCCACTTTACCGGAACGTAAATATTTATCTATCTCCGAATTGTCGATATAGCCAAAGAAAGAAAAATAGTTATTACGAGCCATCTTATCGACAGCCTCTTCAACTCCATCGGTTCTATTAGGAGCCACCACAGCAACATTAATGTTGTTTACTTCGGTTGAAATAGCAAATCCAAATAAAACCATTAACAAAATGGGAATACACATAACAATAAGCATTGTTCTCGTATCCCTTAAAATATGTAATGACTCCTTTTTAACAAAGGCAAAAAAATTACTAAATCCCATACTAATCGCACCGTTTTGCACCACGAGCTATGACCCGAAAGACTTCGTCCATAGATTCTGCGGCAAATTCTCTTTTTAAATTCCGAGGTGTATCAAGAGCTCTCACCTCACCATCAACCATTATAGATAGTCGCGAACAATACTCCGCCTCGTCCATATAATGAGTGGTAACAAAAATCGTGGTTCCCTTTTCAGCCGTCTCATAGATTAATTCCCAAAATTGGCGTCTTGTCAAAGGATCTACGCCACCGGTGGGTTCATCCAGAAAAACCACCTTAGGCTCATGAATATTGGCGATAGCAAACGAAAGTTTTTGTTTCCACCCAAGAGGCAAAGCCCCCACAAGCGTATTACGTTCAGAAGAGAAATTCAACCGTTCTAAAAGTTGACCGGAACGCTGTTCCGTCTGCGCTTTAGACAAGTTATATATTCCTGCAAAAAGTTGAATATTCTCTCCCACCGTTAGGTCATTATAGAGCGAAAAACGCTGACTCATATACCCAATATGTTGCTTTATCTGCTCCCCCTCTTTCATCACATCAAAGCCGGCCACGCTCCCACTTCCTGAGGTAGGAAAACTCAATCCACACAACATGCGCATTGCAGTGGTTTTCCCGGCACCATTTGCACCCAAGAATCCAAATATCTCTCCACGCAACACGTCAAACGATATATTATTAACCGCTGTAAAGTTGCCAAAGCACTTGGTTAGATTTCTGACTGATATAACTACCTCATTCATCGTTTCATTAATTTAATAAAGAGATCCTCAATGGTAGGTTGAGCCACACACATTTCAAAATCGTCGCAATGATTCATTTGCCGAGCAAACTTCTCTTCGTCAAAAGCATCTGTCACTACCAAATGATGAAATTCACCAAAAGGATAACATTCTGTTACGCCCTCGAAACCACGAGCCATTTCGAGCAAAGCGTACATATTTTTGGCTCGAATAGCCCAAAGAGGCGATTGAAATGAAGCCACCAATTGATGCGGAGAATCTACCCCCAGCAGACGCCCCTCATTGCACAATGCAATACGATCGCAAAGGGAAGCCTCATCCATATAGGGGGTGGAAACCAAGATAGAGATTCCGCGCTGTTTTAAATCCGCCAACATAGACCAAAACTCGCTTCGCGAGACCGCATCGACACCGGTTGTAGGTTCGTCCAAGAACAAAACTTTAGGACGATGTATCAAAGCACATGAAAGAGCCAATTTCTGCTTCATACCACCCGACAATTTACCGGCACGACGATTTTTGAATGGCTCAATCTGCTTATAAATAGGCTCTACCAACTCGTATGAATCCCTTACAGAGACACCAAAAAGAGCGGCAAAGAAATTCAAATTCTCTTCTACCGTTAAATCTTGATAAAGAGAAAAAGTTCCCGGCATATATCCCACGCAAGAGCGAATAGCAAGATAATCATCAATGATATCCCAACCTGCCACCTTAGCACTACCCGAATCGGGTGTCAGTAAAGTTGTCAGCAACCTAAACAAAGTCGTTTTTCCGGCTCCATCCGGACCAATCAGTCCGAATAGTTCTCCATTACGCACCGAAAACGAGACGTTGTCAAGAGCCTTAACCTTGCCATAACTCTTTGATAAATTATCTATTACTATAGCCTCCATACTACAATTTCACTTCGCCGGAAAGACCTATTTTTAATCGTCCATCATTCTGAACCTTAATTTTCACAGCATAAACCAAATTGGCACGAGAATCTTGCGTCTGTATTGTCTTCGGTGTAAATTCGCTCTCGTTCGAGATCCACGAGATTTCACCCTTATAATCAAACCGAGCCTCGCCTCCAAAATTAGCAACTACTGTCACGGTATCCCCTAACTTAAGATTAGCCAACTGAGCGGAAGTAAAATAGGCACGCAGAAAAATATTATTAAGGTCTGCCACTTTCATAAGCGGTTTACCAACAGTTGCCAATTCTCCTGCCTCCATATACTTCACCAACACAACACCATTGATTGGAGATGCGATACGGCATTTAGCCAAGCGATCGTCCAATATCTCTATTTGAGCCTCCAATGCAGAGACATTGCTATTGATGGATGAGGTATTTTTGTCTAACGAAGAGAGCGTAGCAGACAACTGACTCTCCAAGAGCCTGATTTTCGCCTGCAAATCATCTTTCTGTTTAGGCGTTGCAGCCCCATCACGAAGCATATTTTCAACTCTCTGCAACTCTACGTTCTGAGTAGCAATCTGCTCCTTCAAAGAAGCCACCTGTTTTTCTACATCCGGACGAGACTTCAACAAGGCCGACTGTTGTGCCAGAAGTTGTTTACGTTGAAGAAAGATAGGGAGCGTATCTATCACCCCCACCATCTCTCCGGCGGAGACACTCGCACCCTCTTCCACCTCAAAATTAAGAATGCGTCCTGTAGCCTCAGAAGAAACAACAATCTCTGTGGCATCAAATGTTCCTTGCGCATCAAACGTTTTCTCTTCACCACACGATAGCACAAAAAACGGAATGAAAAGATAAAAAATTCGTTTCATAAATCTATTGATTTAATATTGTTTTAAGCTTATAAACAGCCTGTAATAATTCAATTTCATGCGTTGATTTATTCAACATTGCCTCAGTCTCTTTAGAAATAGTCTTCAACAAATCGGTGGCATCAATGACACCATTGGCCAATTTAGACTCCTCTGCCAAACGAACCGAACGACGTAATTCAACAATGCGATTATCATCCTCCAAAGCCTTTTGTAAACGCACCACTTCACCATCTTGCTGTACAATCTGCAAGTGAGAATTAAAAAGGAAAACCTCCTCTTGAAGTGCAATTTTCTGTTTTGCAATTTCCAACGTCTCAAAATTGTTTTGTTTCAGGTAAAACGCTCCGATATTCCAATTCATTCTTATGCCGACAATTGCATTAAAGGTCCAATCATTTGACATCATACTCTTAAACATATCCAATCCGGGATAACCATAATAACCTTGCGCAAAGGCATAGAAACAAGGAACAACAGATGAGTTGAGAGCCTTTTGCTGAGCCTCCAGCTTCCGCTTTTGAGCTGCAAACATCGACAATTCCGGCCGCTCCACATTACGAGCAGCAATCTCAGGCATTTCGGGACGCTCCAATGTGTCAGCAAGCAACGACTTGCCGATAAACAACTCCAACATCGTGCGATAGTTCATTCGCGTCGCCTCCACTTGCCCTAAAGTCTGTTTTGCACACAACAATTCTGCCTCAATAACATCTACATCGGCTTGCCTTACCACTCCATTTTTGTAGTAAGTGCGCATTCTGTTTAAGTTGCTTTCCAACACCTCAATCAAAGTTTTTGTTTGAGAGATACGCTCATCAAGAAGAAGAATACTGAAAAAGAGGTTATCCACACGAGACTGTAAATCATAGAGTGAGACCTCTGTTTGGTTTCTCTGTACAGTCGCATCAGCCTCTGCCACAGCACGATTAGCCTTTGATTTTCCTCCATCCCAAATATTTTGAGTCACATCAACAGCCAACTTATACTGATCATTTCTAATGCCGGACATATCCACACCATTCGCCGTCAAGATGGATTTAAACGCTTCCGGATAGGTAGGCGTGGCACTTTGGTAGGTAGCCTGTCCGGACAAAACCACTTGCGGCAACCACGAACGTGCTGCATTGGACAAAGTATATTGCTCAGAAGCATCGATTAGGTTATACTTTTTAATCTCCGGATAGTGGTCACGCGCCAATTGCCTGCACTCTTCAAGCGACTGCGCTTGAATCACAGCATAAAAAGCGACAAAAAATAGGGTAAAAAAAGTTCTCATATCACTTATCTTTTCAAAATTCTACACATAATAACTTCAATATTCTCCGCTTTGCGAGCCGCTAAGAAACTCTCTCTATCAGCTGTTAAATCGTCCATCGCAGTTTCCAATAACGGATAGGCAATAAAGGTAAAAACATTGAGAGACATAACATTGATGAACAACATTCTTCCGTCAATAGGAATAATTTCTCCTCGCTCTACTGCTTTTGTTATTTCAGATTGTAGATTATCGAAGATGACACCAGAATATTGACTTATACGTTTCTGCAACAATTCATACCGCTCTGGTCTCGACAATATCTCATTGATTAGAAATCTGGGCAATAACGGATTTTCCGCCAAAAAATCAAAGTGAGCTGATATAATTGTTCTGATTCGATTTATAAAAGAGTGTTCAGAATCACCTAAAGAAGGTAATAGTGCATGAGACATGATTCTGACTTTTTCATCCAAAATTCGCTCAAAAAGTTGCTCTTTTGTACGAAAATAGTAATGCAACATTGCATGCGTCACCCCTGCCGCTTTCGCAATAGAAGTGGTACGCGCACCGTCAAAACCTTTGGTCAAAAACTCTTGTTCTGCCGCTGCTAATATCTTTTGCTCATTACTCTGCTTCTCTAACTCGCTCATAATCTACTATTTATTATTTAACAATTTTGTTAAACAGTTTTGTTGCAAATATAGCGATAAAAATTAATTATCCAAATTTACTTTTTAGATTTTAAAAAGTAGAACGATGTTTTATTTCGTGTGTACATTCAAATTTTCTATGACGTGGCTTTTTGAGAGTCCTGCTTGAAATAACGCTTAAATTTCATATCTTTGTCGCTTATAATGTGCTTCTTCGTATGCAACTGATTGTTGGAGACTTGAGGTTGCACAGATGTAAAATATAGAACCTATCATAAAAAAAAATAATTGTATGAGGAAAAATTTTGGAATTAAGACTTGGCTCTATCCGATGCCAGTTTTCATTGTTGCAGCCTATGACGAGAACGGAGTTCCTAACGCCATGAATGCCGCATGGGGTGGAGTATATTCTGATAACATGATTGGAATCTGTTTGGCTGATGATCATAAGACAACAAAGAACATTTTATCAACAAAAGCCTTTACGGTGAGTATGGCGACAGCGGATTTTGTAGCGGAATGTGATTATGTCGGAATCGTTTCAGGGAATAAAGTACCAGATAAGCTGATGAAAGCGGGATTCCACGCTACGAAATCCTCGTTCGTGGAAGCTCCGATTATTGAAGAACTTCCCATGGCATTGGAGTGCGAGTTGGTGTCATATGATGCAGAGAGTTGTTTCATGGTTGGTCGTATCATTAATATTTCTGCAGACGAGTCTGTTTTGACAAATGAAAAGATTGATCTTTCAAAACTTCGTCCTATCACCTATGATCCGTGCGGACATAATTATCATGTGATAGGAGAAAAGGTGGGGAATGCTTTTGCTGATGGCAAGAAAATTGGAAAGTGATTTTTCTTTAAGTTTCTGATTAAGCAAAGTATAAATCAGAAAAAGAATTTATAGAACCTTCCATAAATAAAAAAAAGGGGCGGAGTATGAGGTTCCGTCCCTTTTTCAAATGCAATAATGAGTGTGTAGTAAAAAAACAGGTGTCTTTGTTTCTTAGTAGGTTTCCCTAAATATTATTTTATTTATAAATTGAAGTGTGTCTTTCTTTTTGTTCTTTATCTCCATCTTCAATAAATATATCCCCTCAGGAATATTATTTCTATTGATGGTCAGATGATTTACCCCTTCTATCAATTGGAGATTTTGCATTAAAATTAGCTCTCCATTAATATTATAGAGTAGGAGAGAGGCATCTTGTTTGATATCAGATGTTAGTGAGATTGTAAAATGAGTCAGAACCGGATTAGGATATATGCTAAGTGTCTCAGAATCTGCCTTTACGATATTGCAGTCAGTTGGACTACTTGAACCAATAGGTAAATCCAGCAAATAGTAACAAGCATTTTTAACGATAGCAGTTCCCGCATCGGTGATATTGGCATAAGAACTACTGTTCAAACCAATCTGAATCATTGTAGCTTTCAGTGTAGAACCGGCAATCGATGTTCCGGCAGGGACTTCAAAGATATTGCACTGCTCTTCCCCTGCGATGGTTGCCAGCTCAACAATATCCCCACCTGTCACAGAGGTAAAATTAGCAGGATTCATGTAAGTCAACGCTTTGTTATTCACTTCTGAAACCATTTGAAGTTGAGAAGCAGCATCCAATTCCACACCGGCAAAAATCGGATGATTTTTACCTTGTTCTGTCACCTCGATAGTGGTAGCTTCATAATTATCACCGAATCCATTTTTAGCCCAACCCCACGCACCGTTTGCCTCTTTATAAGCATGAACCTTCATTGTGAGCGTAGGTTTATCTACAGACTTCAACGAAGACATTCTTGTTGCAGTAGAAGCAGCCACCTCGCTGATGACAATCAAATCAAAATCAGCTAAATCCACATTCGTTTTAGTTGCATCCACTTCATAAACGAAGAGAGGATCACATGCCTTCAACATCGGCAAAATTTTTATATCATTTGCGTAGTTTGCACCATTCGGGTCTGTTATATAGGCTACTCTCTTTTTACCTTCCGGGAAGTTGATTTTTACAATTGTGTCCACAGCATCACCTCCCTCAAAAACAGCTGTTAACTCTGTATTCTTAGCACCCATGGTAAAACGGTGAAGCGTTTTCGTGCTTACATTCTTACCATCTTGATTCCAATTCAAGAATTTTGCACCGGAAGATGGCAATACTTTCACCGTAATTGGCGTACCTTCCGGGAAAGAATTAGAGAGTGTAATATCACCCGAATTGGCTTTATTCGCCTTTACTGTAAGAGAGTACAGAGGTTTCAAATAATTAACAAGCGACTCAATAAAAGGGTCGTCAGACTTCCGTAACTCATCAGTAATCAACTTACATAACGTCAAAGCACCCATCTCTTGGAAATGCGTTCCATCAGAACTTCCATTAGGATAGTTTGGATACTCTCCAGCAGGATAAGAATGATAGAAAAAGCGAGAGCAATAGGAAGAAGAAGTAGTTTTGAATAAATTATGAGACTGGATATTTAAATCGACAAATGGGCAATTCATCTCATTCGCCACCTCTGCCATTGCGCCACGATAGTTGTTACCATTCTCTGTAAAGACATTTCTCATGCCGGCATTGTTCCATGCATTCATCACCATTGGAGAGACAAGTACAGGAATAGCCCCTTTGCCACGCGCATCGTTGACAAACATTTGCATATTCTTCTTATAGTCAGCCACGCTGGTATAACGTTCCGGCTTGGTATCTCTGTCGTTATGTCCAAATTGGATGAAGACGAAATCGCCGGGTTGCAATGCATCCAAAACTGTTTTCCAACGACCTTGTTCGATGAAACTACGAGAACTTCTACCACCAATTGCGTGATTGCTGATTTGAATATCAGAATTGAAGAAATACTTAAGCACTTGTCCCCATCCTGTCATTGGGTATTGGTTATCTTTATAGTTACAAACCGTAGAATCACCGATAAGATAGATTTTGCGAATCACACCATCTTTCCCGATTGCCACCGAGATACTTAATTTTTTAGTCGAACCATCATTCAAAACCATCTCAACAGTGTATGTGCCATTTTGATTGATAGCAAGTGTAGATTTGGTTTCAGACGAAATAAGTTTGTTATTAAAATACCATTTATAAGATTTTGCTTCAGAAGCCACCAAAGATTTAGTAGAATTATTGATGGTCAAAGTTGGTTCAATAGTTTCCACAATATTTGACTCATAAACTGCCTTGTAGGTAACATCTGCAGAACCCATCTTCAACACATGCAAAGATTTGGTAGAGATAGATTTTCCGGAAGCATCTTCCCAACGAAGAAATTTTGCTCCATTTTGAGGTATAGTCTTTAGCGTAACATTGATACCTGCAGGAAATTCTGCAGTACGAGAAATAGTTTTCGCCTTAGATGGATCATTAATCTTGAAAGTCACTTTGTAGCGAGGCAATGTACATGCTGCCAATTTTTTCAAATCGGCATCATCACTGTTCTCAATAGATTCAACAACAAATCTTGCATTTTCTGTCGCTCCTGTTTCTTGATAATGAACCTGATCGGAAGCACCATTTTTGTAATTCGCATACTCACCGGCTTGCAAGTGCATAGTAAGATAACGTTGGGCATACAATTCACCTTGAGCCACAAAAAGGTCATAACAGAATTTATCCAAATCTACCAACGGCGTTGACAACTCTCTTGCCACATCTCTCATCAATTGAGGATGTTCATGGTAAGAGTCGTAGGGTTTACCATTCGTCCATGCACATCGTCTGACAGTTGTAACCAAAACCGGGATAGCACCTTTGGCACGAACATCAGCAACAAACTTCTTGATGTATCCCTCAAAGACACCTTTAGGAGCATACCGATTGGCATCAGAACTATTTCGGTCATTGATTCCAAACTGAATAAAAACATAATCGCCTTTTTTCAATTGGTTTTTAACATCCGACCAATGTTTTTCGTAAAAACTCTTGGAACTTGTTCCTCCAATAGCCTTATTATAGACAACCGCCTTGGATTTATCGAAGAAGAATGACAACATCTGTCCCCATCCTTTTCGGGGCGCATATCCATCATTATAATCTTGAACCGTCGAGTCTCCAATAGTAAAGACTCTCAATTGCTGAGCATACGAAGAGCTTATCAGTAGCATAAATGCCACCAACAAAGAGACTATTTTTTTCATATAAATATTTTTATGTGATTGATGATTGAGAGGTCATGCCTTATTGCACAACCTCTCAAATCAGATAGAATTATTTAACAATCATATACTTATTTAATAAGTCAGAGCCATTTTCATCCACAATCTTAACGATGTATGAACCTGCAGAAATATTCAACTCAGAACGGGTCAGACTATTTACGCCCTCATTCAAAGAGATGTTGAACGAAGCAACCATAACACCATCTATAGAGAAGATTTGTAGATCGACAACCTTTTCATCGCCAATATTTTGGATATACAACAAATCTTCAACCGGATTTGGATAGATATTCAATGTAGCAGACTCTGCACTCGTCAACAGAATATCTGTTCCTTCTCCACCTTGTTCAGGTTTTAATTCGCCCAACAAATACAAACAAGCATTTTCCACCACCGAAAGACCATCTTTTGTAATATTCGCATAAGAACTACTATTCAATCCAATTTGGATATAATTTTGCGGGATAGATGTACCTGCCACAACACTTCCTGCAGCAATTTCTAAGATTGAAACAGCCTCTTCCCCTTTGATATTAGCAATTGGTTCAATAGTTCCAGTAGCCTCTGTAAATGATTCAGGGTTCATATAGGTGAGAGCCTTTGTATTGACTTCCGACACCATATTAACTTCGTTACCATTTACAAAATTGACATCTTTAAACATAGGGTGAGAAAGATATTTTTCAGCCACCACCAAATTGGTTTCAGTAGTGTTATCACCATACCCATCAGCAGCCCAATTCCATGCACCTGCTGCATTCTTATAGGCATGAACTTTCAATGTCAACATAGGTTTATCGATACCTTCCAATTCTGCCATGATTGGAGCGGTAGAAGGAGTCACCTCGCTAATAACTATCAAATCGAAGAGAGAGTAATCGAACTTAGACGATTGAGCATCAAATTCGCGAACATACCAACCCTCCAACCCTTTCAAGTGAGCGAGAATTTTATCATTCTTATAGTTATCATTGGTTGCGTCAGTCACGTAGGCAACATTTCTAAGTCCGCCCTCCACCAAAGCAATCTCAACATTCAAAGAAACTACATTATCTCCTCCTTTGGTTTTCACTGTAATTGCAGCATTTTCAGCAGGCTGACCGGACAATATCAAGTTGTTACCCTCTGATTTTGCAGAAATACCTTCGGGCAATTCGCTCGTTTCAATACCTGTTGCAGTACCTCCAAAGGTGAAAGTAATAGGAGCGATTGATTCGCCCGGCAAAAGTTCTTGCACAAGTTTACCGGAATAAGACATGGTAGCAACGGTTGGAACCACCTCTTTCCCAGCAGTATAGATGTCAGGTTGTTTCAAATTTTCCACGCCATCACCGATGTAAATTCCCAAATGAGGAGGTTGGTTATAGGCAGTATTTTGCCAAGCTACGGCACAACGGTAAACGGCATCATGCATCAAGGTGTACATACGATGTTTAGACTCGATGGTAGTGGTATAGATGTACAAGTTGGCACCATCGTGAAGAATAACCTCTTCGCGCCAATCTCCGATGATATCTGCCGACAAGTTGGGAGTGTTTTTAGAACCATTACAAGCACTACCGGTAAAGGTAATCAAACGAGTTGTACCATTCCCATTCCACTTATCGCACTTATTACCATCTAACAATTCGTCTTGTAGGTCGCCGTCCCAATATACACGGAAATTCACACTTGGTTTCTTGGTAGAAATACTCTTTCCGTTGCAATCAAAGACATTGCTTCCGTACGAACTCCACATCTCAAATCCCTTGTGACTTGCATCAATATCTGCCGCCATACCACGACCGTTGTCCGTATTTGTTTTTAGTCCGAAAATTACCTTTCCTGTTTTTAAATTTCTTAATTCATAACCATAAGCAGAACCCTTGTCTTCATGAACAAACCATCCCTCTAAGACTCCATTACCCGGAATCATATCAGAGACATGCATAGCATCTCCGTGTCCATGTCCTGTTCTATACATCAGTTTACCATTATCATCAATACATGCAGAACCATAGATAATTTCGTCCTTTCCATCACCATCCACATCGGCTACAGAGAGGTTGTGATTTCCCTCGCCGTATGCACCTTGTCCCTTTGTAGGAGAGTCGTGAAACCAACGTTCAACCAACTTGCCATCTTTAAAATCATAGGCTGCCAAAGTAGAACGAGTATAGTATCCGCGACACATCACCACACTTGGATGCTCTCCGTCTAAATAGGCCGTACATGCGAGAAATCTATCCACACGGTTACCATAAGTATCACCCCATGACCCTACATTTCCGCGTCCTGGTTTATAGGCAACAGTATGAATCTCTGCTCCTGTAGCACCTTCAAATATTGTCAGATATTCCGGTCCTGTCAAGATATAGCCAGAACCATTTCTGTAATTTGCATTAGGATTATCATTCCCCATGATTACATTTTTCCCTTTTCCATCTTTCGTTCCGGGTGCAGTCTTACAAACTAATTCACACTTACCATCTCCATCATAATCAAACACTTGATATTGAGTATAGTGAGCACCTGCTCTGATATTGACTCCCAAATCTATTCTCCACAAAAACTTTCCCTCCAAAGAGTAGCAATCAATATATACTTTATCTGTATTTCCACTTTGCGAATTATCTTTCGCATTGCTTGGATCCCACTTCAAAAACAACTCATACTGTCCGTCTCCATCAACATCCCCAACGCTCATGTCATTGGCATTGTAATTGGTTCCCGGACGATTCAACTTGATAGTTCTCTGTTGCGACCCCCAAGGAGAAACTACTTTCGATTCGGAAATCTCTTTGCCACCGACAACAGCCTTAACTACGTACTTGGAATTAGTTCCACCCTGTCCGTCCACATAATTTGTTTTAGTGGTGATGGGTGAGGCATTAACTTTGGTGCCATCTCTATAGATATTGAATCCGATAGAGGGGTCGTCTGTTCCTAAGTAACGCCAACTGATAAATACCCCATTATTAACTTTTACGGCTACAACTCCGCGATCCAAATATTCCATTTGTCTGGATGCAGCGGACAACGACCACGAACACACTAAAAATGAAATCAGCAGTAAAATGCTTTTCAATGTAACTTTTTTGGTTTTCATATTATTAGATATTTGGTTTGACATATTTTCGATGGCTAAATTATTACAAGTAAAAAATTGGTACATGGAATATTATTCCAATAATATGTAAATTTAATTCAATTACTTTATTGTATTGTTTAAGTGTTTGATTATTAGTATTTTATTTAAAATTATTTTTACCTGAAATAATCTTTTTTTATCTTGTTTTTTGAAAAAAAAGTGGTTTATACGATTAAACAAGATGGAAAATTATATGGTTTCATAGTTGACAGGGAGGAGTATTCAGAACATATCCCATAATTTAAATAATAGATTATAAGATTTTTTTATTTGATGATAGGGGACTTGTTTAGTTCCGAATTGTTTGTAGGAATTTTCGATGTTTTCAGACATGCTTCCTTCAAAGTCGAACGATAGGCATTTTTCATGCACATATTTTATCGCTTCATATACGATAAGAGTTGATGCCCCAGAAGCTCGGAATCGAACATCAGTTGCAGGGATAAGGCAATAAGCTGAATTTTTATCCCACACAAGAAATAGGGCAGAGTGTAGATTCCTTGCATGATCTCTGGTTGCTAAAATAACCCCATTTCCTTTTTGTAGGGCGTTCTGTATGATGGAAAGTTCCACCACTTTAGAGTTTAGGTTGTCTTCTCCTTTTTGTTTTAGGACATTGCAATGAAATTCATAAAAATCTTCTGCAGAAAGATGGGTGTCGGTCGTAATCCCTGCTTTTTGTGCTTTACGGATTTGTCGTTGTTTCGCAGGAGAGAAGTTTTTAAATACCTCTTCAATGTTTTTTATGTTTTCAATTAAGTAGGTGTATCTCGTCGTTTGAGAGAATCCTTTCCAGAAAAAAGGGAGCCAGTTAGTAAAAGTATGATGGAAATTCTGTAGAAAAAAAGAGATTCCCATTTTTTCCAGTTGAGAGATGATCTCCGAGCAGACCATCTTTTCAAAACTGAGTCTCTCATCTACTGATTGTCCGATGGGGTAGCAGATGTAAATACCATTAGTTTGTGTGAGTTGTGGTTGCAGTATGTATTTGAAACCTAATTTTTTATTTATCAGGTATGGCATGGTGGCGATGATTTCTCCTGATTTTTCAACAATGAGTACATCCCACGTTTTGCCGACACAAGCCGCCTCCATCCACCAATATTGTGAAAAAAGAGGAATGTCTGGATGAGATTCGCAAAAAAATTTATATTTGTTTTTGTTGCTTTCCATGATATGAAAAAATAGTTCTCAGTTTTACGAAAAATATAAGAGGTGATAATCTTGGAATAAGAAAAACTTCAAATGGATAGCAAAAGGCTATCTTATGATCCAAGATCTCCCAGCGTTGGTGGAATAGAAAAGACCTTTACTTGTGATAGCCAATAAATTTTTTCCATCAAAACTGAGTTGTTGGAATGTGCCGCATATTGTTCCGGAATACCTTATAATCCAAGACCGTCCTTCATTTGAGGAGTAATAAAGACCTTTTGAGGTGCAAGCTAAAATTTCAGAACCATGCAAGAATAGGTCATAGAATATACCACAAAAAGAATTTGAATGCCTTAAAATCCAAGACCTTCCGCCATTTTGTGAATATTCAATCGTGTTATTTTCTGGATTGATGCGGATTATTTCGTTTTTTACGTTTATAATCTGTGGCATAAGCAAAAAAATTAGAGTGATTAAACCGTTTAAATAAAAACGAAAGTGTTATCGTGAAACCAATTTTTAGTATGACACGCTTTAAGAACACGTCCGATTTTTTTCAAAGTTATAAAAACGAAAGTTAAATCAAGACAAAAGAGAGAGGATTTTTAGACAATGCCAAATGATTTCTTTTGGAAAAAATTATCTAAACCGATTCTTTTTCTGCCTATTTTTTTGAACACTCCTTTTCTCTTCTTTCCCTTTGGTTGGGACAGAGGAAAATAGTTGCGAAATGAGGTCGTTTCGTCCTATTTTTCGTAAATCGTTGATGATGCTTTGCTGGTTCTCCTTCTTATACCAGAAGAAAAATTTTCGTTGGTTTAGTTTTTCTTCCTTGCTTCTTGGAGTCCAAACCTTTTCCAAAGTGTAGGGGTGTATTCCGGTGTAATAGATTTCTGTTGACAAAGTCATGGGGGTTGGCGTAAAGTCTTGTATTTGTTCCAACTTGAAATCCAAATTTTTTGTGATGCAAGCAAGTTCTGCCATGTCAGCCTCCTTACATCCCGGATGACTGGAAATGAAGTAGGGAATCAGTTGTTGGTTCAATCCGCACTCTTTATTGATTGAGTCGAACTCTTTTTTGAATTTATAAAACAGATTGAATGAGGGTTTTCTCATTATATTAAGAACGCCCTCTGACGTGTGTTCCGGTGCAACCTTCAGTCGTCCTGAGACATGATTTCGGACTAACTCCTGTGTGTATTCCTTTTGACTGATTTTTGCCTTTTCATCGGCAGTTTCCTGCAATAATAAATCATACCTGATTCCACTTCCGATAAAAGATTTTTTTATTTGGGGTAATTGGTCTACTTTTTTGTACAGTTGCAAAAGAGTAGAGTGGTCGGTGTTCATATTTTTACAGATGGAAGGGTGTATGCACGAGTATCGGCTACATTTAGCACACAATTCACTGTTTTTACCACTCATCTTGTACATGTTAGCAGAAGGTCCTCCTAAGTCGCTCAGGTAGCCCTTGAACTCCTCCATTTGGGTCAGTTGTTTCACCTCCTTTAGAATAGAATCCTCCGAGCGGGACATGATGAATTTTCCTTGATGCGATGAGATTGCACAAAAAGAACACCCTCCGAAACAACCTCGATGGATATTTACTGAAAATTTAATCATTTCATACGCAGGAATTTTTTTTCCTTTGTATTTGGGGTGGGGTAACCTTGTGAAAGGAAGTTCGTAAGTGGCATCCAATTCTTCAGAGGACATTGGAGAGAAAGGAGGGTTTATGACGACGCAATTTTTATCATCCAAAGGCTGGATCAGTCTTGCAGCGCACATTTTATTCGATTCTTCATCGACTACCCTGAAGTTTTTCGCTTGCTTCACTTTATCCTTCAGGCACTCCTTGTGAGCATAGAGCGTAATCGTTTTCTGACCACTTTCTGGGACATTAGCGATTGGTGCGAGAAAGGCAGTTTGAGGAATATCGGTTAGTTGCGAAATTTTTTTTCCTTCATTCAGAGCCTTTACGATGGCTTTGAGGGGGAGTTCCCCCATTCCATATATAAGCAAGTCTGCCCCCGTGTCGCTCAATATGCAAGGTTTCAGTTCGTCATCCCAATAATCATAGTGAGTCACGCGTCTAAGTGACGCTTCAATTCCTCCGATGACAATTGGCACATCAGGGAACAACTCCTTTAAGATGCGGCTGTAGACAATTGTTGCTCTATCTGGTCGAAAGCCAGCCATCCCGTTAGGGGAATAAGCGTCGTCCGACCTAAGTCTTTTATTTGCAGTATAATGACTAACCATAGAATCCATACAACCTGCAGAGATGGCAAAAAAAAGACGAGGCTTTCCCATCTTTTTGAAGTCTCTTAAATCATCTCTCCAATTAGGTTGAGGAACAAGTGCGACACGAAGCCCCTCATGTTCCAGAACACGCCCGACGACCGCACCTCCGAAAGAAGGGTGGTCGACATAAGCGTCTCCAGAAAAAAGAACCACATCCACTTCGTCCCAGCCTCTAATTTCCAACTCTTTTTTAGTGGTAGGAAGAAAGTCGGTAAGACATACTTGTTTAGGATTCATGGTTTTTGTGTCAAAAAAAATTAGAAGATATTTACGAAGATATTTTCTTCTGCGCTCACGATAGAGCCAGCTTCTCCGGTTTGGATTTCAATTTTACTTGCATATATACCTTCGTCTTTGAACTCTTCATGTTCCGCATAGATATAGTATGTGCTATTAGGGGACAATTTAGGGAAAGCATACATTCCGTTCTCATTCGTACGGACATCTTCGATTGTCGTCTCTCCTTCTTTTTGGATGAATACCCTTACGCCGAACGCTGGTATTGGTTGATTTGCATCCTCATATTGAGCGAAAACAGTTCCTACAATACCACATTTTCCATTGTTTTTTCCATCAGAGATGTAATATTGTCCAGCGTTCGTCTGTCCGCCATTAACAGTAACCGTTTTGCTTATCGCCTCTTTGTCGCCCGATGCAAGGTCAGACAATGTGTAGATTGTGTAGTTTCCGTCGTTCAAATATTTGAATAGGAATGTTCCGTTATCAGCGGTACTTGTCTTGTCGTCATATCCGAATTCTGTATTCCCATATTTGATGAATACATCTTCGTCCTTTGCAATGATGGTATCCTTCACAAAGACATACTGGTCGCCCTGCTTGGCGATTTCGCCTTCATCAATTATTTTGTAAACGATGCCATGGATAGAGCCTTCTCCGCCTTCTCCTTCGGTTTTGTCACAAGAAGTACATAGGCAAACCAAAGCCAATGTTCCAAAAAGAAATTTTTTTGTTTTATTCATACTTTAAAATTGTATTAGATAAGAAGTCAATACTAAACTCATAAAATCCTTCAAATATACGATAAAAAGATTGAATAAGGAAAAATTTGAGAAGGAGAATTTGATTTTTAATTGAAGTGAGTTCAATGGTTGAGGTCGAATGACCGAAAATCATTATGGTGTCGGGTTATTCGATTTCCGATTTCGGTTTATTCGATTTTTGCAATGCTTGGCGGTAATATTAAAGATAAAATCGCAAAAGTTACCGAATATTGCTTAGAGCAAAATATTGTTCCCAAAATATCTTTAAACGAAAAACAGTTGGAAGAAATCGGCGAAATTGATGAGAATTATGATGTTTTCGAATCGGAAAAATCGGCGGAATACATATATTCAGCCGAAGCATTGGCGACATTGTCGGGTAAAAAATATCACTCAAAACGTAACCATATTTCAGCGTTCAGTAAACAGTATAGTTGGACTTTTGAAGAAATAAACCCTGAGAATATAGATGAAATTTTAGAAATTTCGGACAGCTGGATAACCGATAACAAAAAAACGGATGATACGTCTATTAATACCGACCGTGAAGGGATAGAAATGTTGCTTAATAATTTTGGGGCATTTCGTGCCCGTGGTGGTATTATAAGGGTTAATGGTAGGGCAGTTGCTTTTTGTCTTGGAACACCTATTAGTGATACGGTTTTTGATGTAAACTTTGAAA
>CALFTM010000097.1 GCA_937916355.1 uncultured Bacteroidales bacterium | reverse complement strand
TTTTAATTAATTTTTACTCTTTTGTTGCATTGTCAATTTAAATTCAGGCAACCAAAGATTTGTATGAACTTTTGTTCAAAAAAGATGTACATTTGCGAATTAATTAGTTCATTGGTAACAAAAAGATAGATTTGGTATGAACGAATACTTGCTTATAGAAAACTTTGGTCCTATAGACGAGGTAATATTAGAAGATATAAGACCATTAACCATTTTTATTGGTGAATCAGGTAGTGGGAAAAGTACTATTATGAAGGTACTTTCACTTTTTCGTTGGATGTATAAACGTGTTAATTTACGTTCATACCTTCAACATGCAGGTATTAAAAAGACCGGATTAAAGTTTAAAATAAAGACTCTTATGAAGGACTCAGGAATCTTAGAATATCTTAAACCGGATTCCATTATTGTGTACAAAAGAGGAAACTATGAAATAAAGATGCAGAATCGTTCTGTAAATATTCGTTTTACAATTTCACCAGAAGATTTGTGTTTAGATAAAGTCTGTTTTATTTCGGATAAGCGTTCTATGATTCCAGATTTCTTAGATAATAAATTGGAACGCAGAATCGCCAATTACTATCTCCAAGATACAATGGATAATTTTCTTTTAGCTTGTGAAGAAATAAAGAGCCTATCTTTGGACTATCTTGATATTAAATTCAAAGTAGAAAAACCAAAAAATGCTCCGGTGCGCTATCGTATTCAAGGTGCAGATGATGAAGACTTTAGTATAGATATGAAAAATGCGTCATCTGGTATGCAAACCGTTACGCCATTGAGTTTGATTGTAGAATATTTTGCAACATGCTTTGATGCAGAGTCTTCAATGAAATCTTCTCTATTTCGTTTCATGAACGACACTGATAATCTCAAGAACTTTAGTGCGGCTCAAAATGTAGGCGACATAAAACGAAGACATGTACATATCTTTATTGAAGAACCAGAATTGAGTCTTTATCCAGAAAGCCAAACCGCCTTAGTGGATTTTCTTGTTAGCCGATGCTTTCATACTCAAAAAGGATATGACATGACATTGATGATGGCTACTCATAGTCCTTACATTGTCAATTACCTAAATTTGCTTATTAAGCGACACGACAGAGGTGAAAATACCACAAATAAGTTGGCTTTTGAGGATATGAATGTCTATGAAATAATTGGTGGTACAGCTACTTCTCTTCGCATAGAAGGAGAACATCGTATCATTAATGCCAGTAGTTTATCCGAACCTATCAGCAATATCTATTCTGAATATAATGCCAAGTAATTTATGGAAGCGTTGATGAAAACTGAATGGCTCGCCATAATCAATAAAAAGAGGAATGGTACATATCCGGAATGGACTTCGGAGCCAGTTGTTCTGACAGAGGATACTGACGAGAAAATTTTTGACATAGTTGACACAAAGGATTTAGGTGATCCTATCGTGCGACCAAAGAATACAGGAACAGCAACTTATTACAACGGAAATCAAACCAATCGATATCATATACGATTTATAAAGAATGAAGAATTTTTTAATTAGTTCCGAATAGTAGATGCAAACGGGAAAATAAAGGATTGGGCTAAGGATATGAGCCGACCTGATTATATCGTATATGACGTTTCGAATGAAAAAGAGTTTTTTATCATACATGAATTATCAGAAGGAAGCATTCAGAGCAAAAAGTCAAAAGCTATGAATCAGTTGCTGAATATGGTGAAAATGTTGCATGAAGCTCCTCAAAGCAAGCAGTTTTGCGATTCTTTTAAAGAACGACTTTGTTATGTGTCTGCAAGCGGATGTGTAACAGAAACACCTTTTGATATGGCAAACGGCTTTATGGAGGCATATAAGAATCTACCGGAACCATTGCCTTTAAAGAATGCATCTATCGAACGCAGAGGTTTTAAGGCTTACCAAACAAATGTAGTAAAGTTGTAACTCACTCACAATTACTAAAACTAAAAAATCAAGTGAGCCTCAACCAGATGACGACCTCTGGTTTTAATTAATTTTTACTCTTTTGTTGCATTGTCAATTTAAATTCAGGCAACCAAGGAATCGCTAATCTTTCCAACCAACTAAAACTCAAATAGATATTCATATCGAAAAAAGGATAGCATTTATTTACTTAATTTTTATTAAATTTGCACCACTTTTTCCGCTCTATGTAATAGGGCGGTGCGAATGGCATTAATTTTAATAAAATCATTGTTTATGTTTAGAATCGGACTCGATGTCGGATCTACAACGGCAAAAATTGTTGTAATCAACGAAAATGGCGATTTGGTTTATACCTCGTATCGCCGACATTTGGCAAATGTGAAAGGAGCTATCGAGGCTTTCTTGAACGAACTGAAATCTACTTTGACGACAGAAAAATTCACATTGTCGATCACGGGTTCTGTTGGTTTGGGTGTCTCTGAGAGATATAATATACCTTTTGTTCAGGAGGTGATCGCAGCTTCTGAGTTTACCAAAAAGGTTCATCCTGAAATCTCCACCATCATCGACATCGGTGGTGAGGATGCTAAAATCGTGTATTTGAATGATGGTCAGGTGTCCGACCTCCGTATGAATGGTAACTGTGCGGGTGGTACGGGTGCTTTCATCGACCAAATGGCTCTCTGCCTTGGCGTGGAGGTGACCGACTTGGATGGGTTGGCAAAGAATGCGCAACATATCTACCCGATCGCGTCTCGCTGTGGTGTCTTCTCAAAAACAGACATCCAAAACCTCATCGCAAGGAATGTTTCTAAGGAGGACATCGCGGCTTCAATCTTCAGGGCGGTGGCGGTGCAGACTGCCAGTGCGCTGTCGCATGGTTGCGAGGTTCGTCCGAAGGTGCTTTTCTGTGGTGGCCCGCTCACTTTCATCGGTTCGCTCCGTAAGGCAGTGGCAGATTATTTCCACCTCGATCTGGAGAAGGATTGCGTGGTATTGGACAATGCGAATATCATCCCGGCTTGGGGAACTGCCTTGTTCAAAAATGATATGCAGCCGATTGATGTGAAGGAGTTGGAGGAGATTTTGAGCAAAGAGCCGGTGCAGACTACTGAAGTCAATCCGAATAAGAATAAGACCAACGTGGATCTCCCTCCTATCTTCAATGACGAGGAGGAGTTTTTGGCGTGGAAGTCGGAGAAGGAGAAGATGCACATCCCAGTAGTCAACCTGAACGAATATAAGGGAAAAGCATACTTGGGAATCGACTCTGGTTCGACCACCACTAAAATTGTAGTCATCAATGACGAGGGGGATATTCTCTACAAATACTATACCCACAACGGTGGTAACCCGATCGAGGCGGTTCGTCGTGGATTGGACAAGTTGAGACTACGTTGTGAGGAGGAGAAACTCGACCTCCATTTCACTGCCGGATGTTCCACAGGATATGGCGAGGATTTGATCAAGGCTGCCTATTCGCTCGACTATGGTATGATTGAGACCATGGCGCACTATGTGGCGGCAAAGAATATGTGTCCGGATGTCTCTTTCATCCTCGATATTGGTGGTCAGGACATGAAGGCCATCTATGTGGAGAATGGCGCATTGACCCACATGGAGATCAATGAGGCTTGCTCTTCTGGTTGTGGTTCGTTCATCGAGACATTCGCGCAGACGTTGGGTTGTGAGATAACCGATTTCGTCTATCAGGCGTGTCAGAGCCAGAACCCTTGTGACTTAGGAACCCGTTGCACCGTCTTTATGAACTCAAAGGTGAAGCAAGTGCTTCGTGAAGGCTTTGCGGTGAGCGACATCGCGGCAGGTTTGGCATATTCGGTTGTAAAAAACTGCCTTTTCAAGGTGTTGAAGATTAAAAATTATGATGACCTCGGAAAGAACATTGTCCTTCAAGGAGGTACGATGAAAAACGATTCGATCGTTAAAGCATTCGAGAATCTTACTGGAAAGACCGTTTACTGCAACAATGTACCAGAGTTGATGGGTGCGTATGGTTGTGCGCTTTATGCAAAGCGTATGTGCGACCAGAACAAACCTTCCACTCCGTTGGCGAACTACTTGAATGCGGCGGAATTTGAAACGAAATTACTCTCCTGCAAGGGGTGTGAAAATAATTGCCAGATCAGCAAATATACCTTCAAAAACGGTGGTATCTACTATTCTGGAAACAAGTGCGAGAAGATTTTCAATAACGGAAAGGCGGACGAGAAGCCGGGCATTGACATGAGTGCGAGAAAGTACCATGAGTTGTTCGACCGCGCTGAGCAACCTTCTAAGTTGGTGAATCCGTTGTTTAAGATGGGAATCCCTCGCGCCCTCAACATGTACGAGGAGTTTCCGTTCTGGCATACCTTCTTCACGGAGTGTAACATTGAGGTGGTCTTATCCTCTACTTCGACTTATAAAAACTACGAAAAGGGAGTCCATTCAGTAATGTCTGATAACATTTGTTTCCCTGCCAAGTTGGTTCATAGCCACATCTACGAATTGCAGAACATGGGCGTGGATAGGATTTTCTTCCCTCGTGTGGTCTATGAGAAGGAGGAGGACGGATCTGTGGCAAACAGTTTCAACTGCCCTATCATCATCGGTTATCCAGATGTCATCAATAGTGCGGTGGATTCGGAGATTCCGATCGATTCGCCAGTTGTCTCATTCAAAGATGATGAACTGCTGAAAAAGCAATTGTTCAAATATATGGAGACCTTGGGTGTCTCTAAGAGTGTGGTGAAAAAGGCGCATGATAAGGCTTTGAAGGAGTACTACGATTTTGGTATGAATCTTCGTAAAATCAACGAAGAGGCATTCGAGCAGTCTCAAAAGGAGGGTAGGATGGCAATCGTTTTGGCAGGTCGTCCTTACCATACCGACCCGCTGATTCAGCACAAAGTCTCTGAAATGATTTCCCAAATGGGAGTTGATGTCATCATTGAGGAGATTTCCCGTAAAGAAAATTGCGGCGAACAGGAGGCTTTCATCATCAAACAGTGGTCTTTTGTAAACCGAATCCTTAATTCCGCACAGTGGGTAGCCCGTCAGGGACGCAATGTCCATTTTGTAGAAACCACCTCTTTCGGATGTGGTCCGGATGCGTTCTTTGTGGATGAGGTGAGAAGTTTGCTCAACCGTTATGGTAAACCGCTCACGTTGTTGAAGATTGATGACATCAACAATGTCGGTTCGATGAAATTGCGTGTTCGTTCGCTCATCGAGAGTCTCAAATTCGAGTCAAAAGAGAAGGTGGACGTGAAACCGTTCGTGAAACCGCAAAGATTTGAAGTCGGAGACAACCAAAAACGTACGATTTTGGCTCCATTCTTCACAGAATACCTTTCTCCACTTTTCCCTGCCGCATTTAAGTGGGCAGGTTATAATCTGGAGTCGTTGCCGTTGAGTAATGCTGAGTCGAACGACATCGGTTTGAAATATTCTAACAATGAAGTTTGTTATCCTGCCACTCTGATTGTGGGCGACCTCATCAAGGCGTTACAGTCTGGTAAGTATGATTTAGACAAGGTTGCTGTGGCGGTCACCCAATTGGGACAATGTCGTGCGACCAACTATCCTCCGCTCATCCGTAAGGCGATTGTCGATGCAGGATTGTCGCAAGTGCCGGTGATCGGTATCGGAGGAACTGACAACACAGAAGACCAACCGGGCTTTAAGCTCAACCTGATTAAGTGTGCGCCGCTTGTCATCTATGCCACAATGTATGGCGACTGGCTCTCCATCTTCTACCATGCTATCGCAGTGAGGGAGAAAAACAAGGGAGAGGCACGCAAGCTCCGTGATCTCTATTTGCAGAAGGCCATTCCATTGGTGGAAAAAGGAGACACTAAGGGGTTGATGAAGCTTACAGGAGAAGCCGCCAGAGCCTTCAATGCCGTTCCAATCCATGAGGATAGAGAATATCCGAAGGCTGGTATCACCGGAGAGATCTTCTTGAAATTCAACCCTTATGCCCATCGTTATGTGCCAGACTGGTTGATGGAACACGGTGTGGAGGTAATACCTTCCACAGTACACAACTTCTTCTTCCGTGCCTTTGTAAACTACAAATTCAACAGGGAGAATTTTGTGAAGCGATTCAAAGTGCCGCCGTTGGTAATTGACATGGCCTACAATCTGATACGCAAGGTGATGAAGAAGATTGAGAAGGAGGCTTCTGTATTCAAATTCTACAAACCAGAACCAGACATCAAGACCATCAGTGAATATGCAAAAGACATCATCAGCCTTTCAGCGCAATTTGGAGAAGGATGGTTGCTTCCTGCTGAGGTAATCGCCTTTATCAAGGATGGTTGCAACAATGTGGTGAGTCTTCAACCATTCGGTTGTATCGCCAATCATATTGTGGCGAGAGGAATTGAGAAAAAGCTCAAAAAGGAGTATCCACAATTGAATATGCTTTCATTGGATTTCGATGGTGGTGTGAGTGAAGCCAATATCGCTAACAGATTGCTGTTATTTATCAGTAATATGAAATAGCAAGTTAAAAAGAATGGATAGATAGTCGAAGCTCTTTCAGGTGAAGGAGCTTCGATTTTTTTATGAATTAGATTGCAGAACACTTGCTTATTTCGATAAAAATGCACTACATTTGTGGAATTTAAAACTTATTAGCAGTAGCTTTAATGAGGTTTTGACTGCTCGCTAATGAAAAAACAGAATCTCCATATATGGCAACTATTAAGGAAATAATTTCAGCAAAGAAAGATTTAAAATGTACAAAGTGCAACCATCCCCTTCAACTGAAGGATTGGAAATGTCCACAGTGTCAAACCACAACTTTGAGAAATTTAAAGACAAGCGAATATGGCTCATTTGAATCATCTTATATTTTGCTTGCTTTGCATGCACTATGGAGTTTCATTTCCATATTCATAGCCTTGTATATTTTAATAACTTATATAAGCCATGAATCATACCCAAAATTTGAGCCATATGTGTTGGTGGCGATACTGATGGCATCCCCTTTTTTGTGGGTGGCATTGATGAAGATAAGTGTTTTGAATAAAAATCCCAATCCGAATGTAGTTAGAATTTTGTGTCTCTTATGTTTCGTTTTCATCTTTTCCAAAGTGTATTTTCCTGAATTTAGGTTGAATTTTTCTATGATAGCAATCTTACCATACGCCATGCTATTTTTCGAGATGAAAAAAGTTTGTCATGATGAATTTCGCAAACCTCTCAATTTGATTTTTTTATCACTTCCTGCTTATTGTGTATTCTATCAAAAATGGATTTTTTCAATGGGTTTTCTGGGTTTCCCATTACTCTTCATCATTGTTGTGTTATCTCTATTATCTCCTATACTGTTAATGATCGCAACTTTCCAATTGTTTAGTATAACGGAAAAATGTCAGAAGTATAACATATCAAATTTAGTCGCTTTCATCGCATTTTCTGAGGATTCTTCCGATGAGATGCGTGTCTATGAATTAGACGAAAACGCCCCGATTTACGATGCATCAGACAAAAAAGTTGTTCATGATTTGGAAGAAGGGGTCATGTATATTCAAAATGACGTTTATTTCATCTTAAAGAATGATGACGAAGAATAATTTTTTTTATAGACCGACATGAAGCTGCTATGTGGGAAAGAAATCTTGCATAATGGGAAAAAAATCATGCGATTTTTTTAAAAGGAGATGTATTTTTGCAGAAACTTAATGATAAAAAACCATGAAATTATTAGATTACACTAAACTCCTTTCGGCTGTCCTTTTATCAGTATTGCCGGTAATTGTTTTAAACGCACAAACTCCAACATTCTCCGATGAAGATGAACTTAGGGAATCAACTCCCTCAGATTATAACTCAGGCTCTCCGAAAGCATATTATCAGTTGACGAAGAAAAATTTCGATTTCATCGTAGGAATTGATGGCGATTTTAAGGCGGCAATCGCAGCGGCTAATGCCTCATCCGCCGAACGATTCTACATTTTTTTTCCAAATGGCTCATACGATATTGGTTCGCTAACGGGCAATGAGAACCAGATGACTACATATAGCAGGGCGAAGACTTCCTTCATAGGGCAGTCTATGGAGAATGTTGTGATTTATAATAAGGCGATAAACGAAGGTATCTCCATCTCTGCGACCCTCTTTTTGGATAAAAATGCCGATGAAACCTACATGCAAGACCTGACCTTGCAGAACAAAGCTTACGTTCAAGGGGCTGCCGCCAATCGCTTTGTAGCCCTTCAGGATAGAGGAAACAAAAACATTTATAAAAGGGTAAAATTACTATCGACGCAAGATACCTACTACTCCACTGCCTATGAGGACAAAAGTTATTGGGAAGAGGGAGAAATACATGGAACCGTAGATTTCATTTGCGGAGGTGGAGATGTGCTTTTCAACAAGTGCCTCCTATATTTAGAAGAGCGTTCCAACAATGTAGTCACAGCTCCTGCCAATGCGGGGAAATGGGGGTATGTCTTTTTAGATTGTACGATAGACGGCCATCCTGTATGTGACAACAATTATCGGTTAGGACGCTCATGGAACAATAATGCAAGTTCCGTTTTTATCAATACGACCATGAAACGTCTTCCGAACCCTGCTGCGTGGGGTGATCCGATGAATGTCGTCCCAACGAAGTTTGCCGAATACAACAGCGTTGATGCGCATGGGAATCCGGTCGACCTAAGCAAAAGACGAACAACCTACACAAAGGATAATACGACTGTGACGCTAAATCCGGTTTTATCGGCATACGAAGCATCACTATACACAGAGACGAACGTCTTGGATGGTTGGCTTCCGAGCGAAGATTGCAAACAAGTAGCACCTCCCGTCGTAAGAGTTGACGGTCAAAGTCTGTTTTGGAATGATAACGACTCAGCGTTATGTTATTTCGTGTTCAAAAACGACATTTATGTGGCGAATACCATTGACAACAGTTTCGATTTACCTGATGATGTTGGCGAGTCGGACATCTTCACTGTTCGGGCAGCCAATGCCATGGGAGGTTTGGGTGGCCCTTCCAATGCAGTTTCGATAAATGGAGAGGTTGAGGTTCCATCTGTGTCTCCAGACTATATTTTTTATTATGGTAACGGGGCACTCTCATCACCTATGTCCAACGGAACAGACAGCCGTTGGGACTGTACCGACGCAGACGCATCAGGATATGGTTGGGCAATCACCGGAAGAGAGGACAAGCCTGTATTATCAGGCATGGACATCATCTATGAGGGGACAACCTACAAAACATTTAAAAACTCCAAAGGGGCACAAAATACATTCTATCTTCCTCAGGGAATAACTGTAAAAAAAGTCCATTTCATCGGGTATTCTAATAGTGAAAAGATAGCATATCTTACAGAAATTAATGGAAAAAGCCTCTCCTATTCCATGACAACCACAAATATGCAAACAGATTACCTTTCACATCCAGCTGTTGTAAGTTATGAATTTGACGAGCCAGTCTGCGAGTCGTTCACCTTCACCTTCAGTGAAAGCCAGATTTGCTTTATCATTGCATTAGAAGTGGAGGAAGGGGAATGTTCTACTACAGAAAAAGCAGATGTGCTTCAAATTCACTCTTTCGACGAAAAAGAACCAACCTATGACTTGTTGGGTCGTCCCGTAAAGAAGTTGAAGAAGGGTCGGATATATATCCAAGATGGTAATAAATTTTTAATTAAAAGAGAGGAAAATTTTCGCTAATACGATAATTTGTCGCAAAATTTAAATGATTGTCATTTTTCCATCAAATTCACCGAACCCAAATAAACCGAACCCAACTGAACAATTTCCTTCGTTTCAAATAATTCAAATCTCTTTCGTACCTATAAGCCTCTCTTTCAAAAGAGAGAGAGCGGTACGCTATTAAAGAATTTCGATAATAAACACACTTTATCATCCATTCAAAGACATAAAAAAAGTAGAAAAAAACAAACAACATCTCCTGCATCTGACGAGTATGGATGGACTCATGATTCAAAATAAAGGGATTGATCTTTTTTCCTTTGCGTACAAATAAAACCCCAAACAAATTGACGGCTACAAACCCTTTTGTGGGTATTATATTGTTGTAAATTAGTTTCATATCACAGTTTCTATATTTTTAGACAGAAAATTTCGTAATTTTGTACGAAATTAGGAAGAAAATACAAAATTTGAAAGTGATATGAATTTTAATTACGATGTCATCGTTATCGGAGCAGGTCACGCAGGATGCGAGGCTGCCGCCGCATCAGCTAAATTAGGTTCTAAAACCTTACTTATTACGATGGACATGCACAAGATTGCACAGATGAGTTGCAATCCTGCCATTGGTGGTATCGCCAAAGGTCAGATAGTGAGAGAAATTGATGCATTGGGTGGAATGAGTGGAATCATTACAGACCTGACTGCCATCCAATACAAAATGCTGAACAGATCGAAAGGACCTGCCATGTGGAGTCCGAGATCTCAAGCTGACAGACAAAAATATAGCGAAAAATGGAGGGAAATACTTGAAAATACTGATAACCTCAGCATGTGGCAAGACTCTGCCACCGAATTTGTCATCGAAACTATTGAGGGAAGAAAAAAAGTTACAGGAGTAAAAACATCTATGGGGGCAACCTTCACAGCTCAATCGGTTGTACTCACTGCTGGTACTTTTCTTACCGGACTCATTCATTGTGGTAAAACACAAATCAATGCTGGAAGAATCTCAGAACCAGCATCATACGGTCTGACGGAACAACTAAAGGTACTGGGCATCACAACCGGAAGAATGAAAACTGGTACGCCTGTCAGAATTGATGGAAGAACCATAGATTTTTCCGTCATGAGCGAA
Organism: uncultured Bacteroidales bacterium; assembly: GCA_937916355.1. Lineage (GTDB taxonomy): Bacteria > Bacteroidota > Bacteroidia > Bacteroidales > Paludibacteraceae > UBA1181. Next base: position 16,877 of record CALFTM010000097.1, on the reverse strand, counting down.
CAGACCGGTGAAGACGACTTCCATAAATTCTCTTTCTTGGACTTCAAACCTCGTCCGCTTCAACAAAAAAGCTGTTTTATCACCTATACAAATGAGGAAACTCATAGAATTTTAAGGGAAGGACTACCCGATTCACCACTCTATAACGGACAAATTAACAGTATAGGTCCTCGATATTGTCCAAGTATTGAAACAAAAATCGTAACATTCGCAGAAAAAGAACGGCACCAACTCTTCTTGGAACCAGAAGGCGAAACCACACAAGAGTATTATCTGAACGGTTTCTCCTCTTCTCTTCCATTGGACGTGCAAGTCAAGGCACTCAAATCCATCAAAGGTTTGGAAAACGCCAATATATACCGTCCCGGATACGCAATTGAATACGACTATTTCGACCCTACGGAGCTGAAACATACACTTGAGTCTAAATTCATTGATAATCTGTTCTTTGCAGGACAGGTAAATGGTACTACAGGGTATGAGGAGGCCGCCGGACAGGGTCTTGTGGCAGGTATCAACGCACACATCAAATGCCACGGAGGAAAAGAATTCACTTTGGCAAGAGACGAGGCATATATCGGTGTTCTCATAGATGACCTCGTCACAAAAGGAGTGGACGAACCTTATCGAATGTTCACCTCACGCGCAGAATACAGAATACTTTTGAGACAAGATGATGCTGATGCGAGACTTACCCCTAAAGGGTATGAATTTGGACTGGCCACTTCCGAAAGATATGAGCTATTTAAAAGTAAAGAGGCTGAAATTAAGAAACTTACAGATTTTATAGAAAATTTCCACGTCAAAACATCCCATATCAACCAATTCTTGGTAGAACAAGGGACGAGCGAATTGAAAAACGGTTGTAGATTGGTAGACCTCATCACACGTCCGCAACTCAACATAGAACTACTTTCAGAAGGTATCAACGCATTGAAAAGTGCAATTGATGAAATTCCTAACCGAAAAGAAGAGATCGTCGAAGCAACCGAAATTAAAATAAAATATAAAGGGTATATCGAACGTGAAACACTGATTGCCAATAAATTACATAGATTGGAGAATATCAATATCAAAGGGAAATTCGACTATAACGCCATTCAGTCGCTCTCTACGGAAGCACGTCAAAAATTGGCAAAAATTGATCCTGAAACCATTGGGCAAGCCAGCCGAATATCCGGAATTTCACCAAGCGACATCAACATACTACTTATCCTATTAGGTCGATAAAGATGGAGAAAGAGATAACTCACTTGAAACAGATTGTGCTTTCACTTCCGGAAAAACCGGGAGTGTACCAATATCTAAATGCAAAAGATGAGATTATCTACGTTGGAAAGGCTAAAAATCTAAAACGAAGGGTCTCCTCCTATTTCAACAAAGAGCAACAAAGCACCAAAACAAGGGTTCTGGTAAAACAGATTTGCGACATCAAATACATCGTTGTTGAAAGCGAACAAGATGCCCTCCTATTGGAAAATAGCCTGATAAAGAAACATCAACCGCGCTATAACATACTTCTGAAAGACGATAAGACCTATCCATCCATTTGTATTAAAAACGAATATTTTCCAAGAGTTTTTAAAACACGCAATATTGTAAAAGATGGATCTAAATATTTCGGACCTTATACCTATCTTCCAGCATTGAATACGATTTTGGAGTTGATAGAAAAACTATACCCGATAAGAAACTGCAAACTCAACCTCACACCAGAAGTAATTCAACAAAATAAGTACAAAGTTTGCCTACAATACCACATTAAAAAATGCAAAGGGTGTTGCGAAGGTCTACAAAGTTTAGAGGAATACAACAAAAACATCAGTGAGATAAAGCAGATTTTAAAAGGTGAAATAGGAGAAATCGAGAAAAAATTGGAGACGGAAATGCTTCAATTCGCTGAAAAGATGAAGTTTGAAGAGGCTCAAGCCATCAAAGAAAAACTTGAAATTCTAAGCCGATACCACTCACGCTCCACCATTGTAAGTCCAACACTTACAAACATAGACTCCTTCGCCATAGAGATTGATGAAAACGACGCTTTCATCAACTTTTTAAAGGTTACAAACGGTACGATAACACAAGCCTACACAGTCGAATACAAAATTAGGACAGAAGAACAAAAAGAGGATATTTTAGCAAGTGCCATAACCGAACTAAGAAGTAAATTCAAAAGTACTTCCAGAGAAATCATTGTTCCCTTTGAAATTGGCTATCAACTTGATAATGTGATAATTACAATTCCACAAAGAGGAGATAAAAAGAAATTATTAGATCTATCCATCCAAAATGTCAAACAATACCGTTTCGACAGGATGAAACAGATGGAGAAATTCAACCCCGAACAACGTGCCACAAAACTTTTGAAAAGCATTCAAAATCTTTTGAAATTAGAGAAATTACCCGTTCAAATCGAATGTTTTGATAATTCAAACATACAAGGAACTGATGCGGTAGCGGCCTGCGTAGTATTTAAAATGGGTAAACCTTCTAAAAAGGATTATAGAAAATATAATATAAAAACAGTAGTCGGGCCAGACGATTACGCATCTATGAAGGAGGTTGTCCGCAGACGATACACCAGACTGAAAGAAGAAGAGTCTCCCCTACCCCAACTAATCATAGCAGATGGAGGTATAGGACAAATGGAGGTGATTCGACAGGTCATACAAGACGAGCTTCAGCTCGACATAGCAATTGCAGGATTGGCAAAAAACGAAAAACACCGTACGAAAGAACTTCTTTTCGGCTTTCCTCCACAAGTAATCGGACTCGATTCTTCCGATGAAACCTTTCATTTTTTTGCCTCCATACAAGAAGAGGTACATCGCTTCGCAATAAAATTCCACCGAGAAAAAAGAAGTAAAAACCAGATTAAATCAGAATTGGAAATAAAAGGAATTGGACCTAAGACGCAAGAAAAACTTTTGAAAAAATTTAAGAGTGTAAAACGTATAAAAGAACTTACAATAGAAGAAATATCCAATGAAATCGGAATTTCTAAGGCAGAAATAGTATATAAACATTTTAAAAAAGAAAAAGTGTAAAATGAACATTATAAAAGATAAATTACTGAAAGAAGGTTATATTGTTATCATTTTTGCTATAATATTCAAGGTGGTATATAGCGATACAACTTTTTTTTGGGACTCTATAAACTGTCTATCACGAATAGCTCATTTAATTTATGACAACGACCTATCCTATTTCGTTTATGATAAATTTTATGACAATGGAGATCCTCATATTATACATTTTTACTTGGCAACAATATGGACTTTATTTGGAAAAAACCTATTCGTTACCCACATGGCATTTCTTCCATTTACAGTTGGATGCTTTTATCAAGTTTTAGTTTTAATAAAAAACACATTCAAAAATTACGATGAAAAGGGATTATTCACACCTATTTTAATATCATGCTTAATCACCATAGCCGACACAAGTTTTTTAACTCAAACAATTCTTTTGGGTACAGATGTTTGCATAATATTTTTCTCACTTTTAACTATTAACCAAATAATAAAGGATAAAAAAAAATTAATTTCTTTATGTTTTATATGTTTATTAATTACACGAAGAGGAATGATAATATCCGCAACGCTAATGATATTTTACTTTCTAAATCATATTTTGAAAAACAAAGAAAATAACAATATTAAAAATCTATTAAAACACTTATTACCAACACTACCAGCCATTCTATTGGTAATTGTATTTATCATATTGAGACTAAAAAACACAGGATGGTTTTTTACAAGTGAAAATAATGCATGGGCAGGAACAGGAGATATAGTAAACTTACATCAATTCATTAAAAACGTCATAGTCTTAATATGGAAAAACATTGATTTCGGAAGATTTATTTTATGGTTTTTCTTAATATACACAACATTGAGATATGGTTTTAGAAGTCTAATTTCCGATGAAACCAAACCACTATGGCTTTGTTACATACTTCTCCAAATTTCATTTTCTTTGGTTACTTTACCTATCACAAATCCATTTGGAACAAGATATTTCATCACACAATTTGTTCTATTATCAGTTATCGTAAGCAAAATATTGTATGATAACTACAACAAAAAAATTTATAAAATTACAATGACCATTATATTTATTACACTGTTCAGCGGAAGTTTTTGGTTATATCCAGAAAAAATAGCAATGAACTGGGATTGTACATTAAAACATCTAAGTTTTTACGAACTTAGAAATGAATGTTTTGAATATATGAAAGAAAAAAATATAAAATATTCAGATATTACATCTGGATTTTGCATTTATGGGAATCAGGAGTATATAGACCTAATCAAAGAAGAAAGGATAATAGAAAATAATGAAAATGAAAAAAAATTTTATATATATAGCAATATATGCAATGAGAGTGATGAAAAAATTGACCATTTGAACAGTCAATTTAAAGAGGTAAAACAATTTAGTAAAAACGGAATTTTCATTAAAATACTAACAAAATAGAAAATATGAGAATTTTAATTCAGAAAGTTACTCACGCATCTGTAACGATAGACAATAAGATCAAATCCGAAATAGGTAAAGGACTTTTAGTCTTTGTTGGAATAGAAGACAGAGACATAGAAGAAGACATAGAATGGCTATCAAATAAGATTGTAAATATAAGAATATTTGAAGATCAAAACGGTGTAATGAATAAATCCGTCATGGATATGGATGGAGACATACTGGTTGTAAGTCAATTCACGCTTCATGCCCTTACAAAAAAAGGAAATAGACCCTCTTACATTAAAGCATCAAAACCAGATTATGCAATTCCGATGTATGAGAAATTTTGTAAAAAGTTGAGTATGGCATTAGGAAAAGAAGTTAAGACTGGAGAATTTGGTGCAGACATGAAAGTAGAACTTCTTAATGATGGTCCTACAACAATATGGATTGATTCTAAAAACAAAGAATAGAATTGAAAAATTTTAAATTTAAAATTACCTTTGTAATGATAAATAGTATTCAATACCCTACTAAATTATATAATAATTATGAGCTATAAAAGAGAAGATTTTGAAATAATGGCACCCGTAGGTTCTTACGAAAGTTTGATGGCAGCCATTCAAGCGGGTGCAAATTCTGTCTATTTTGGTATTGACAAACTCAATATGCGTTCACGTTCGGCAAGCAATTTCAGTACCGAAGATTTAAGGAAAATAGTAAAAATTTGTCAGGAGAATAACGTGAAAAGTTACCTGACTGTCAACACCGTCATATATAACGATGACATTGAATTGATGCACGAGATCGTAGATACTGCCAAGGAGGTAAACGTAAGTGCGATCATAGCAGCGGACGTAGCAGTGATGTTATACGCATTTGAAAAAGGTGTAGAAGTACACCTCTCCACCCAATTGAACATAGCGAATGTAGAAGCATTAAAATTCTATGCGAGATACGCTGATGTGGTTGTATTGGCAAGAGAATGCAACATGGAGCAGGTCGCACAGATTTGGAAAGCGATACAAGAGGAAAAAATATGCGGTCCCAACGGAGAATTGATAAAAATAGAGATGTTCTGCCATGGAGCGTTATGTATGGCCGTTTCAGGAAAATGCTATTTAAGTCTTCATGAACTGAACGCTTCTGCCAATAGAGGAGCTTGTTATCAAGTTTGCAGACATGGTTACAGACTGATAGACGATGAAAGGGACATTGAGATAAAAGTAGACAATCAATACTTGATGTCACCGAAAGACCTAAAAACGATCCATTTTCTGAATAAGATGATTGACGCAGGTGTAAGAGTATTTAAAATAGAGGGTCGAGCAAGAGGACCAGAATATGTAAAGACAGTGGTTGGTTGCTACAACGAAGCAATACACTCATACATGCAAGGAGACTTTTCCGAAGAGAAAATCAATGGTTGGGACGAGCGTTTAAAAACCGTATTCAACAGAGGTTTTTGGAATGGATACTATTTAGGACAAAGATTAGGAGAATGGAGTTCTACTTATGGTTCAGAAGCCACAAAGAGAAAAGTATACGTAGGAAAAGGAATGAAATATTATTCTAAATTAGGTGTGGCAGAATTTTTAGTAGAAACAAAATACGGAGTTAAGATAGGAGACGATTTAATCATCACAGGACCAACTACAGGAGTAATCGAACTAAAAGCAGAAGAGATACAAGTAGATTGCAAACCTTCAGAGAAATGTGAAAGAGGCGAATTATTCTCTATTAAAGTATCAGAAAAAATTAGACCATCAGACAAACTATATAAAATAGTTGATGCTTCAGAAGTTCCAAATAACCAATAAATAAATAATGTTCCACGTGAAACATCGTAAAATATGAAAATAGGTAATATAGAATTTTCTAAATATCCCCTATTCCTCGCACCGATGGAAGATGTTACAGATATTTCTTTTAGAACTCTCTGTAAGGAATTTGGTGCAGATATGGTCTATTCCGAATTTATTTCAGCTGATGCTCTTATTAGAAACATAGAGAACAGCACGCGAAAAATGAATATTGACAATAAGGAGAGACCAGTAGCAATTCAAATCTACGGGAGAGAACCAGAACCCATCAGAGATGCCGCAATCATTGCAGAAGAGGCAAATCCTGATATTATAGACTTAAATTTTGGATGTCCGGTTAAAAAAGTAGCAGGAAAAGGTGGTGGCGCAGGATTATTAAGAGATATTCCTAAAATGCTCGAAATCATTTCTGCAGTAGTTAAAGCAGTTAAAAAACCTGTAACAGTTAAAACCAGATTAGGATGGGATAATGAAAATAAAATTATCACCACCCTTGCAGAGCAAATTCAAGATTGTGGTGCGCAAGCATTGGCTATCCACGGCAGAACAAGAGCTCAAATGTATACTGGGGAGGCAGACTGGACTTTAATAGGAGAGGTAAAAAATAACCAAAGAATAAAAATTCCAATTATAGGAAATGGTGATGTAACTACTCCAGAAAGAGCTAAAGAGTGTTTTGATAAATATGGAGTCGACGCTGTTATGATAGGAAGAGGTACAATCGGCAGACCATGGATATTCGAAGAAATAAAATACTATTTAGAAAATGGAAAACTACAAGAAAAAAGAAAATTTGAATATTACTTAAATATTTTAAAAGATTACATCAATAGAAATATAGACTGGATTGGAGAAACTAAAGGTATTCTACATTCAAGAAGACATATAGCAGCCTCCCCTATTTTTAAAAATATAGATAATTTTAAACAGACCAAAATAAATATGCTACGAGCCAACACAAAAGACGAACTATTTGAAATTATAGACTCTATACAAAGTAAATTTAATTTAGAATAGTATTATGTTCCACGTGAAACATTATATTTAAAAAAATCTTATACATAAAAAATAATCCGTTCCACGTGGAACGGATTATTTTTATTTAATGAGCTTCTAACCAATTAAGACCTTTGTTAGCTTCAACATCTAAAGGAATACATAATTTACAACATTTTTCCATTTCTGATTTAATAATTTCATATACTTCATCATATTCTTCTTCGGGAACATTAAATATCAATTCATCATGAATTTGCAAAATCATTTTTGTTTTAAATTTTTTCTCTTCAAGTATATTAAAAATTTTTACCATAGCAATTTTAATTATATCCGCAGCCGTTCCCTGAATAGGAGCATTGATAGCATTCCTTATAGCAAAATTTCTAACTGTTGCATTTTTAGAATTTATATCTGGTAAATATCTTTTTCTATTATAAAGCGTTTTTACATATCCATTTTTTTGAGCATCTTCAATGGTACGATCCATATACGATTTTATCGTTGGATAATTTTCGTAATACTGATCAATCAACTCTTTAGATTCTTTTCTGGATATGTTTAATCTTTCTGCCAGACCAAAAGCTGAAATTCCATAAATAATTCCAAAATTTGCAGTCTTAGCTTTTCTTCTCATATCCGATGTGACTTCCGATAAATCTACTTTAAAAATTTTAGAAGCAGTAGAAGAATGAATATCAATACCAGAATTAAAGTCTGATACCATTTGAGCATCATTGCTGAAATGTGCTAACAACCTCAACTCAATTTGAGAATAATCGGCAGCAAGTAAATAACAATCTTTATCAGCAATAAAAGCTTTTCTAATCTCTTTTCCATAATCATCCCTAATAGGAATATTTTGAAGATTTGGATTGCTTGAACTTAATCGACCAGTTGCAGTAATCGTTTGATTAAAACTTGTATGAATTTTTCCACTCTTTGAATTTATCAAAGTTGGCAGACTATCCACATAAGTTGAAAGTAATTTTTTGATTCCACGATATTCCAAAATCAAGTCGATCACTTCATGCTTTCCTCTTAATGATTCTAAAACTTCTTCAGAAGTAGAATATTGACCAGTCTTTGTTTTTTTTGCATTCTCTACAATTTGTAATTTCTCAAAAATAATCTCCCCTACTTGTTTTGGAGAACTTAAATTAAAATTACAATCAACCAACTTAAATACCGAGTCTTCTATCTCTGCCAATTTTTTTGTAAAATCAACAGATAATTTATGTAAAGCTTCAACATCAATTCTTACACCACTCTTTTCCATACCACATAAAACATAGACTAATGGCATCTCAACTTCATAGAATAAAAATTCTAATTCATTTTCTTTAATTAACGGTTCTATGTGATTTTTCAATTTTAAAGTAATATCTGCATCTTCACATGCATAATCAGAAAGTTTTTTATGATCTACCTCTCTTATGGATATCTGGCTTTTTCCTTTCGGTCCACATAATTCTTCGTATGTGATGGTTTTATAATTGAGATAAATTTCAGCAAGATAGTCCATGTTATGTTTTAATTCGGGTTGAATTAAATAATGGGCAATCATCGTATCAAAAATTTCTCCCTTCACCTCTACCCCATACGAACTTAAAAAGAGAATATCAAATTTTATATTGTGACCAATTTTTTTAATATTAGGATTTTCAAAATAAGGTTTTAAAATATTTATCCACTCAAGAGCTTTAGAACGTTCGGACGGTAAGTAAATGAAAAAAGCCTCATTTTCTTTGAAAGATAACGAAATTCCTACAAGAGAATCGGAAAAAGGTGAAATTCCAGTAGTTTCTGTGTCAAAACAGAAAAAATCCTGACCCTCGAAAAATGGTATAATTTCATTTATATCTTCTTGATTTTCAATTAGTTTATAATTAACCTCACTTAAATTTAACTCGCTGAGAATCGAATATTTATTTTCTTCAGTACTATCGCTGGTGTTTAAATCAAAGAGAGAGAGTTGAACTGCCCCTGATTTTTCAGAAAAAGAATATTTTGAAAGCAAATTTTTAAATTCAAGCTCACGGAAGATTGGAAGCAATTTTTCAAGATTCGGTTTTTCAATCAAAAATTTTTCCTCATCAAATTGGATAGGAACATCCAAACGGATGGTCGCTAAGTATTTTGACAATTTTATATTTTCTACATTTTGCTCCACCTTATTTTTTAAAGCACCTTTTAACAAAGAAGTAGATTCTAAAAGTTTGTCTATCGAACCAAAATCATTCAACAATTTTAAGGCAGTCTTCTCCCCTACTCCCGGACAACCCGGAATATTATCTGAAGAATCTCCCTGTAAACCTAACAAATCAATAATCTGCTCGGTCGACTCTACACCCCACTTTGATTTTACCTCTTCGATACCCATGGTTTCATATCCTCCTCCATGACGAGGACGATACATGAAGACATTCTCCTTCACCAACTGAGCATAATCCTTATCTGGTGTAAGCATAAAAACCTGAAAACCTTTGTCTGCCGCTATATGAGAAAGAGTTCCAATCACATCATCAGCCTCAAATCCTTCCACCTCTATAATAGGAATGTTGTAAGCTGAAATTATCTCCTTAATAACTGGAATAGAGAGTTTTATATCTTCAGGTGTAATCTGTCTTTGTGCTTTATAATCAGAATAAATCTCATGACGAAATGTCGGAGATGATGGATCAAAAGCCACACCAATATGGGTAGGGTTACAGTTTTTCAACACATCCTCAAGGGTGTTCACGAAACCTAAAACCGCAGAAGTATTAACACCTTTTGAACTGATTCGCGGACTTTTAATGAAAGCATAATACGCACGATAAATCAACGCATAAGCATCAATTAAAAAAAGCTTTTTCTCTTGAAACAAACCATTTTCCATACATAGAAACTATTAAATAGAATACAATCACAAAGATAATAGAAAAAAATAGAGGAAAAAGAATGTTGAGTTGAATGAAAAAGATACAAAATAGAAATAAATTCTTAATTTTGCAAAAAAGATAAAATAGAAAGATGGTAAGTTTAGACCTAATAAAAAAACCTATACAGAAGGAATTTGATATGTTTCAGACTGCTTTTGAAAACGAACTTAAAAGCAACAATGAAATCATAAGTTCCGTTAATCAACATATCCTAAAAAAAAGAGGTAAACAAATCAGACCACTATTAACACTACTCTCAGCTAAAAGCGTTGGGGATTTCAATGACAACACCATAAAATGTGCTATCTCATTAGAAATACTTCATACAGCAAGTCTAATTCATGATGATGTAGTGGACGAAAGCAATGAAAGAAGAAATCAGCCTTCTGTAAATGCTTTATGGAACAACAAGGTATCCATTTTGGCAGGAGATTATCTTCTGTCTTTATCTTTGTCTGTTTGTAGTCAAACTAATAATCATAAAATAATGGAAAAAATCACCCAATTAGGAAAGAATCTTTCGGAGGGTGAATTGCTACAAATAACTAACATTAAAAATTTCAACTGTCAAGAAGACAAGTATTTAGAAGTAATAAAAAAGAAGACCGCAGCACTATTTGAGACTTGTACTTATATGGGGGCAGTCTCAACAAACTGTACGGAGGAAGAGAGCAGGATCATGGAAAAATTTGGAGAGATATATGGTATATGTTTCCAAATAAAAGATGATATTTTTGACTTTATCTCTACTCATGAAGAGATCGGAAAACCAGTCGGAAACGACATCAGAGAAGGTAAAATAACACTTCCGCTCATATACGCTCTCAATAACAACAAAGAAGAGAAAGAACAATATCTCAACATTATAAAAAATAAAGAATTTAATAAAGAAAATATAAAAAAGTTGATAGACTTTACCATCAATAGTGGTGGTATAGAATATGCGGAACAAAAAATTCAACAATATATAAAAGAGGGTGAAAAATTAATAGAAAATATTGAAAATAAGGATATTAAAAATTCACTGATAATGATGCTGAAACATACAGCAGAGAGAAAAAAATAAAAGGTGTGAAATTTCACACCTTTTATTTTTAGAAGTAATTTATCTCGCGACTCGCTAACGATGAAAGCAGTTTGTTCGTCAGACTGCTTGTACCTATTCTGAACAAAGAGGGATTCATCCAATCTTCACCTAAAACAGAAATAATAAGGGTGTAGTAGGAAACAGCACTATGGGTGTCAGATACACCACCAGCAACCTTTAAACCAACTTTTTTGTTGTTTAATTCATTAAATTCCTTGATCGTTTTCGCCATTACGTAAACTGCTGAAAATGTAGCACCCGTTTTAATTTTTCCGGTTGATGTTTTAATAAAATCTGCCCCTGCTGACATTGCTATAATCGAAGCCTTTTTTATCAACACAGGGTCATCTAAAAGTCCGGTTTCTAATATAACCTTCAATTTGGCGTTCTGACAAGACATTTTTATCTCAGACAGTTCATCATACACTTCATCAAAGTTTTTGGAATAGAAGAGAGATAAGGGCATCACAACGTCGATTTCAGTCGCACCTTCCATCACAGACATACCCGTTTCGGCAATTTTTACCTCGATGAAAGTATTAGAATGTGGAAAACCAACAACGGTTGCAATATCAATATCCTCCCTAAGGTTATCTTTCACAGTACTTACGAAAGAGGGATAGACACAAATGGCAGCCGGATGAGGCAGAATTTCAAAAGTCTCATCGAATTTATTCAACTTCTCCACCATGTCAGTAATTGATTCATTGGTATCGTCTGAATTAAGAGAAGTGAGGTCAATGCAAGATAAAATATTGCTATATACTGAGTTAGTATTATAATTTTTGATGTTATCAGCAATAATACTTTCAGCTTCAGCAGTAACATTCTGTTTATCTAAACCTTCAAAATCATATTTAGAAAAAATTTCATCAAAACGACTCATATAAAATTTATTTTAAGAATATATTTTTTTTATTACAAATGGTGAATTGATAGAACTCACCTTAGTTTATCATTGTTTAAATGTCTCTCAGAATCTCTCAGAGATTTTTTCTTTAAATTTTCTTCAAAAGCTTCTGTTAAATTGACACCAGTTTGATTTGCTATGCAAACCAGCACCCAAAGAACATCTGCCAACTCGTTTTGCAAAGAACGGTTCAAATCAGACTCTTTAGAAGATTGCTCACCATACTTCCGCGCCATCACCCTTGCAAGCTCTCCTACCTCCTCTGTGAGACATGCCAAATTGGTAAGTTCATTAAAATAACGAACCCCATATTTCTTAATCCATTGATCTACAACGGATTGCAATTCATCTAAAGTCATAAACCTAATTCTCTACTAATATCTAACATTCTGATAATAGGGAGTTTAGCTCTTTCGATGGTTTCTGCATCAACCACTACCTCATTAGACTCATTTTGGAGAACATCCAATAATTTCTCCATCGTGTTGAGTTTCATGTAAGAACACTCATTGCATCCAAAGGAATCATTTGGAGGTGCAGGAATGAAATTCTTCTCAGGAGCTTTTTTACGCATTTCATGCAAAATTCCGCTCTCTGTGGCAACAATGAAATCCTTTGCATCAGAAGCAATGGCATAATTCAACAGAGCGGCAGTCGACCCTACCCTATCTGCCAATTTCACGACATGACCCTTACATTCTGGATGAACCAAAACCTTAGCCTCAGGATACTGCTTCTTTAGCTCAATGATTTTTTCCATATCGAATTTCTCATGCACATGACATGCACCATCCCAAAGAAGCATATCCCTGCCAGTAACATAGTTTATATAACTACCCAAATTACGGTCCGGACCGAATATTATCTTCTCATCTTTTGGAAGACTATTCACAATCTGACAGGCATTTGAAGATGTAACGACAATATCAGTAAGAGTTTTAACAGCAGCCGAAGTATTCACGTATGAGATCACTTTATGACCGGGATGCTCAGCAATGAATTTTCTGAATTTTTCAGCATCGCAACTATCGGCAAGCGAACAACCTGCCATTTTGTCCAATACCAAAACCTTCTTGTCCGGACAAAGGATCTTTGCGGTCTCGCCCATAAAATAGACTCCACAAAGCACGATGATATCCGCGGAAGTTTCCGCAGCCTTCTGAGCAAGAGCCAAACTATCTCCCACAAAATCGGCTATATCTTGCACTTCACCCGGCGTATAGTAATGCGCCATGATGACAGCATTCTTCTCTCTCTTTATTTTTTCTATTTCATTTTTCAAATTTTTCATCTCTTACTCTTTTTTATATAATTTTATTTTAAAATTTTAATTTTAGGATGATAATAATAGGCTGTTAGTTTGGTTGAAACTAAAAACGGAATAGTCTTGCATATTTCATTTTTAAAATTTCTTTCACTTAATTTAAAACGTGATGTTTAAATTAAAGTATTGAGAAACAGCATCATCCCATCTTATATTAACAATGTTAATAACATTACAAATATACAAATTATTGAAAAAAAATTAAGTTGAAAACAGTAGATAATAGGTTAAAAGAAATATGTAAACTCAAACTAAATTATTTGGTAATAAAAAAATAAATCTTGTATGCTCAAAAAATTGGAATATGAAAATTTAATTATGAGTTTTTTCTCTTTTTAAATCTACAACTTATTAACAACCTTTAAAGATGGTTATCAATAGTTTGAGGCTTTTTTATTTCACTCTGTCTATCTAAAAAGAGTTCTAATTAAAACGAACTGATTCAATTTGCGGAATCAGTCTGTTTTGTTTATTAAAAGTTTTTGGGACAATGACAAAATTAGATTGTCACCTCTCCCCTCTTTATCATAAAGATAAATTTTTTCCGGCAAACTCCCCTGCTATAAAAGAAAAATTATCAGGAATATTGTCTTTTCGCTAAATCCTATATAAATTTGTGATTTTAGTTAAAATAAAGAAGTTTAATCATGGTTAAGAAATATGATTTTTTGGTAATAGGTTCTGGTATCGCCGGAATGAGTTACGCACTGAAAGTTGCACACAAAGGTAAGGTTGCCATTTTATGTAAAACCAATATGGAGGAGGCGAATACCCACTATGCCCAAGGGGGTGTGGCTGCCGTCACTAAAGAAAGTGATAATTTTGAAGACCATATTGTTGACACTTTAATAGCGGGAGATGGAATATGTGACGAGCAGGTTGTTAAAAAAGTGGTGGAAGAGGCTCCTGAACAAATAAAGCAACTTGTCTTATGGGATGTTGATTTTGATAAGGGAAGTGATGGGGAGTATGATCTTCACAAGGAGGGAGGACACTCCGATTTTAGAATTTTACACCATAAAGACAATACAGGTCAGGAGATTCAGGAGAGTCTGATAAAAAAGGTTCGTGAGCATGAAAATATAGATATTTACGATCATCATTTTGCCATTGAGATTATCACTCAGCACCATCTTGGTCAGCTGATTAAGCATACTACTCCAAACATCGAGTGTTATGGTGCGTACGTTTTGGATATCCGCACCAATCATGTGCATACCTTTTTATCCAAGGTTACCATCATGTGTACGGGTGGAATAGGTAACATCTACCAGACCACCACCAATCCGCCGGTTGCGACAGGTGATGGTATCTCTATGGTTTACAGGGCGAAAGGTTTGGTGGACGACATGGAGTTTGTGCAGTTCCACCCCACTGCCCTATACAACCCGGGCGACCGTCCTTCATTCCTTATAACCGAAGCGATGAGAGGCTATGGAGGTATTTTAAGAAATAAGAAAGGAGAGGCTTTCATGGAGCGTTACGACTCAAGGGGATCGCTTGCGCCAAGGGATGTGGTAGCACGTTCGATTGACACAGAGATGAAGCGCACAGGAGACGAGTGTGTCTACCTTGATGTAACGCACAAAGATCCGGAAGTTACGAAAAATGAATATCCTACCATCTATAACAAATGCCTCTCTTTGGGAATAGACATCACCAAGCAGTATATTCCGGTCGCCCCTGCGGCACACTACTTTTGTGGTGGTATAAAGGTCGATAAAAACGCCCGTACAACCATTAACCGATTGTATGCTGCCGGAGAGTGTTCATGTACAGGATTGCATGGTGCGAACAGACTGGCTTCTAATTCTTTGATTGAAGCGATTGTCTATGCGGATGCGGCTGCTAAGGACTCTTTAAAATTATTGCCAAGCTGTACTTGGAACGATGCTGTGCCGGAATGGAATGATGAGGGTACATCCCTGAATGAAGAGATGGTGCTTATCACGCAGAGTGAAAAGGAGGTAAACCAGATCATGCAATCGTACGTTGGTATTGTAAGGTCAAATTTGCGTTTGAAGAGAGCATACGATCGTTTGGAGCTTTTGTACAAAGAGACTGAGAGTCTGTTCCAGCGTTCTGTGGTTTCCAAAGAGATTTGTGAATTGAGGAACATCATCAATACCGCCTATTTGGTCATCAAGTTTGCCATGCAGCGCAAGGAAAGTCGTGGTCTTCATTTTACCATTGACTATCCTAAAAGGAATGAACACATCGACAAATACGATGTAGAAAAACTCAAAAAGATGCAGGATGGTAAAATCAAGGCGTAATTTTATTATAGCCGCTTTTATACTAACCTATCAATAACGATTGCAATATAAATTTTTAAAACAGAAATAAAATATTTACAAATATGAAACGACTTACATTAATTTTAACGATTTTAGTTGCAGCAGCAAGCTGCGCCCTGTCAGCCGCAGACGCTCCTAAGCGTCGTGGGTGGAATTATTTTCCATTGTATGGAGACGTTGAGAGCGTGACCATTACAAGTTATTCTCTTAAGGACAGTTCTGGCGTTCTATCTCGCAGCAAAATAAAGGAAAAGTTCTGTTATAATTTTAATGAATCTGGAGATGTGACCGAGCAGGCGAGGTATAAATCTGACAGCTCGTTAATGTATAAGCACACATACAAATATGACACCCAAGGAAATAAGACCGAGGAGGCGTGGTATAACTCAGACGGCTCGTTATTCAGTAAGATCATATACAAATATGACACAAAAGGGAATATGACCGAGAGTGCGACGTATACCTCAGCCGGCTCGTTAAAATATAAGTTCACTTACAAATATGACACAAAAGGGAATGAGACCGAGTCTGCGTATTATACCTCAGCCGGCTCGTTAGACGAAAAGTGGATTTACAAATATGACACCCAAGGAAATAAGACCGAGGCGGCGAAGTATGACTCAGCCGGCTCGTTAAGCAGGAAGGAAATTTACAAATATGACACCCAAGGAAATAAGACCGAGGCGGCGGATTATTACTCAGACGGCTCGTTAATCAGTAAGTCCACTTACAAATATGACACCCAAGGGAATAAGACCGAGGAGGCGTGGTATCTCTCAGCCGGCTCGTTAAACAGTAAGTCCACTTACAAATATGACACAAAAGGAAATAAGACCGAGAAGGCGAAGTATAAATCAGACGGCTCGTTAAGCCGTAAGTTCATTTACAAATATGACTCTCGAGGTAATATAACAGAGGTTACCAAATACGATGGTGAAATGCAAAAACCTGAAAGTCAGGATGTATATACCATCATCTTCCGCAAATAGCGGAAGGTAAAAGTTGCTAATAAATAGATGATTTATGAGTTTGGGGATTTGATATAAATTTTT
>CALFTM010000096.1 GCA_937916355.1 uncultured Bacteroidales bacterium | reverse complement strand
CCGCCGTGGCGGTCAGCAGCGTGCTGTCGCCATCGCAGATCTCAGATGCGTCAGCAGTTAGGGTCACGGATTCGATTGGGCAGGTTGCCGCACCACAGTCAATCGTATTAACCACCTTCAAAGTATCCATTCCATAGACAGTGGCAAGAGCCATGTTATTGATATATTTCTTTCCACAAGCAAGCACTTCAGCCTCGAAAGTGCGGACAATAGAATCACCCGGTGGCAAAGCATCCTTCACTGTAGTTGCAACAGTTGGCCATTGGATAGTATTCTTTGTTGCATCATAAGTTCCATCATCCGAAACATTTACCACATTGCCCAACTCTTCCGGAAGTTCATCCGACAATGTGATATCAAAAGCGTAGTCAAGTTCCGTGATGAAAGAAGTCAACTGCGTATTAGAATTTCCATTACTATTCACATACATACCGAAGTAACCCGGACCGGCAGCATCCAATCCGCTCCAATCCTTAGCAACAGTAGTCCACTCATTATCTTGGTCATTTATATACATGTAAAGATGGTCTCCTTTCAATACAAATTTAAACGTAGGAGCGCTATTATCACCAGGGAACTGTAATGCGTCTGCAAATGTTTCTCCCTCTTTTGCTATAAGTGTTCCATTATTGTATAAAACATAACCGAAATTGTTATTTCCATCCTGATTAACCCTCATCTGCATGCAAACACCTTTGAAATCAGGTTGTCCAGGAGTTCCTTCTTTATACCTAAATACGATGAAAAGGCTTTGCGAAGAATGAGGAGAACCTCCAATGGTACAATAAACTTCTCCATCCTTACCATAAGACTTTTCAGGAGCAAAGAAATATGCAGACCGACCATCGGTACTCAACTTCAAACCGTCCGCACCAACAGCAGGAAGGTTACCATTACCCAATTTAATCCAACCATCAGTTGACTTACAATTAGCCTCAACCTTTGTTCCCTCTGTATTTATGAATTTCACCTCGTAAGTGACAACTTCACCAATATCCGCAGCCTTTTTATCTGCAGTTTTAAACAAAGAAGTCTGAGGATCAATAACAGGAGGCAACTCCGCACAAGTTGTCATCAAATCCACCTTAGAAGAATCAGGAGAATCCGTATCAGACCAAATCCATGCCGCATTCTCATAATAAGCGTCTTCCACATCCGGGCAACCCAAATCACGAGCCTTTGCACGGTAAACCAACTTATCCTCCTCTCCCACAAGCATAGTAGGCACAGTCCACTTCACAATACCTGTATAACCGGCACTCTTAGGATTAGCAGCCGGAGTGTAAGTAGCCTTGATCTTTTCTCCGGCATCGTTCTTCAATGCGGTAGAATCTACCCAGCCAACCCACTCCAATTCATAAGGGATCGTGTCACAAATAGTAACATTGTAAGCCTCACGACCCGGAAGCGGACCAGTTCCCTGAATACGACGCCAAGTGTAACCGTCAAACTCTTCCACGAGGATTCTGCCATAATTCTTTGCAGAAGTCGGGTTACAAACGTGACGTGCATAGTTCGTAATCTCATATCCCAGATTATCATAATTAGCCCAACATGGAGAGACCAACGTAAAGGTTGTACCTTGTCCATCCAAAGGCTCTCCATTCACAACATCATCATACGACCAGTCATCCACAACACGTTTAGAAATATCCGAATTAGGATTAGAAGCCAAACGAGCACGAATAAATCCAGGTCCCCAAACACCCTTATGCAACAGATATTGAGAATCCAATTTATCATAAACGTGAGTAGAAGGAGCCATCAAGACATCCGCAAAACGGATCATCAAACGCTGATTCCACTTACCATGTTCGTCCTCACCTTGCGGTATTTTCTGATAAGCAAACGTAATCGGACCAGTCTCCGGATTATAACCATATTTATCCAAGTCGTTCTGATTATCCACCACAAACGTCCATCCTGTAGGATTATCATCACTTTGCAAACCTATCGCAGCAGCATCATACATAAAGTAAGAGACACGATAATTGCTCATGTTGATATAAGCCTCGTACGAATCATTCCAGAAACGATAAAGAGAATAGAACTGATAAGTAGGATTCGGCTGATGAGTACCATAAGAGATACGAACATGGTCACGACCTCCATTCATCCAAGAAGACTCACCTTCCGATTTATTACCAAATTTAAGTGTAAATGTACCGACATCGTTTGGATTAAATTTAGTTCTATTAACCGTTTTTTCCACATACAACGAACGATTAGCCAAAATATCCACACAGTTACGTTCCATCGTATATGTTGCATTGTTCGGGTACTCATTACTAACCCACTCCTCAAAATTGTCACCTGTGATTTTACTTGTCAAACAAATACGAGGATTCAATGTATCTACAGCAATCACAGTGAAATGAACAGAGTCGCGAGTTGCATCCAAACCGCCAGACTTAAATCCGGGAACACTTCCGATATTCCACACGACCTTATTGCCCACTAATTTTCCTCCATGAGTAGCACTCACAAATTCATAATTAGGATCCAATTCAGTCTCGATTGTCACGCCCTCCGCCGCCAATGTTCCATAATTACGGTAATCCACCTTATAAGTGATCTTATCACCCTGATAAGCGTAAGTCTTGTCCACATCCATATAGACCTTCATATTGGCAGCCGGTTTCATGATTTCAGGAGCATGATAATTACCCGAACAAACCAACATACCCAACGTACGGAACCATCCGTGGAAATACTTTGGTGTACTACCAATATAACGTTCTTCCGGATCTAATTTCGCATTTGTATTATTTCCATCCCATGCGATTTCGCACTGACGATAAATATCTGCCAACAACTCCAAATCTTCTGAAATCACAGCTGCAGGAGAACCAGAACCTACAGAATAATTTGTGTGATAAGGCGACATGATACCACCGTCAAATCTCCATTGCTGCGGAATTTGCGAAACACCAAACCATGATGGCTGTCCGGGGTCAGGAGACGCACCCATTTTTGAGCAAATAAGTTCTCCGTCATTTTTAGGCTCTTTCAACATCTCTGCATGACGAATCGCCATATCATATTCAGAAGTATTCGTACCCTCGATAACTTGGTGTGTCACAGGATCCCAATCATACTGCTGATGACCATGCCACAAATAGTCGCACAGATGTCGCCACGCATAACGGAAGTCCTCTCCATCCACATAAACATTAAACTGAGGATCTTCACCGGCATCGCCAATCGTAACATTACCGATTGATGCTATATAACCCTGCTTATAAGCCTCCCTGTTCAAATAGTTACCAGAAGCTGCCGCACGTTGGAACTGATGAATTTGCCAATCCACAGACTCTCTGCCCTCTCCACCATCGCCATTCTTAAACCAACGATAGAACTCATCAAAATAAGAAGGTGCGTCGTAGTCAATCCACAACGTACCATACTGAGACAACAAGTTAGGGCCTCCGCCATAAGGACCATTCAAACCCGGGTAACGAGCCTCTGCCTCTGCAGAGAAACGCCAGCGAGTCAACTCTCCCCATGAATTTCCTTTTTTGCAATATCCATCAATACCAATATCTCCTGAAATATAACCTGAGATTTGTCCGTTACCTTTGTCCCACTGCGGAATTGTATCCACCAACGCTGTAATTACCCTATAAGCCTCGTCTTTCAAGGAGATAGGTTTACCGGCATAATCCTTCACAACCTCACCATCTTGAATCATCCATTCACCCCACTGCTTGTACGCAATCAACATCGCCATCGCAATATCCACGTCACCATCGGTCGCAGAGTGAGAAGGAGACATACTCTCGGTTGTTTCATCATTTTTCCAACCTGCCAAGTATGGGCCAGCGTAATCAGGCAAATTATCACGAAGTTTCTTTCCATCCTTAAAACGCTCAACACCACTCATACGGTTGTCATGAATCCACATATACAGTCCGTTGAAAGTTTTCTGGTCTGCGAAGATTGCTGCGGCAAGCAACGCATATCCATCACCTTCCGACACGAACGTACCATAGTTGCCGGGCACATCATCATGGTTAAACGTAATGTAGCGAACCCCACAATGCGTGCCACCCATATATCTCGCACGGTGCATCATGATATGGTAACCCTCACGCATCGCCTTTTCCATATCGGCATGCGTAACACCTTCAGCATTGTATTTTGCCAGAGATTTTCCTCCACCGGGATATTCCATAAATTGAGGAAATGGAAACGCCGGATCTCCGACGTTGATGTCAGTTTCTATAAACACAGATGGGTCGTATGATCCTCCTTGCTGCGCATTTACATGAGCAACCAGCCCGAGCATCAACAAAAATACTCCAAATCTAATTTTTACGAATTTGTACAATATATTCATGGTTATCTATTTTTTCTAAGTTCGTTAAACATAATTTAAAGTGTAAATCTGGTTACATGGCAATCCCAACTATCATTTTTATCGAGAAAACCCAAGTTAATACTATATCTCAATCTGCAAATTTATAAAATTTTTGTTAACACAAAAGAAAATTATCGCTATAAATGTTCTGAAAATCTGTTAATTTTGCCTTTAGATTTTTCCATCTTCGCTTAATTTTTCTTTTTATGGCAGGTTTATATATCCACATCCCCATTTGCAAAAGTCGTTGCTACTATTGCGACTTCTACTCCTCCACTTATCAAGGCAATAAGGGGGAACTTCTTTCTGCCATGAAAAAAGAGTTGGAACAAAGAGCGGATTACCTGATGAGCGAGGCAATCGAAACAATCTATTTGGGAGGTGGAACGCCATCGTTGCTCTCCGCACAAGAGTTGGACGACCTGTTTGAATCCATCTTCAAAAATTACCATTGCACGGCAAAAGAGATAACATTGGAGGGGAATCCGGAAGATTTAACCTCATCTTATTTAGCTGATTTGAAGAGACTTCCGATTTCACGATTGAGTATTGGCATCCAAAGCTTCAACGACAGCGAACTGCAATCCATCAACAGAAGACATTCTGCGGAAACCGCCATACAGTGTGTCAAAAATGCGCAAGAAGCAGGCTTTCAAAACATCAGCATTGACTTAATCTATGGGTTGCCCTTCCAAAGCGTAGCAAACTGGAAAGAGAACATACAGCAAGCGATAGCTCTAAACGTACCCCACATTTCAGCCTACAGTCTGACTTTTGAGGAGAGGTCTCTTCTGACAAAGAAGCTTCAGAAAGGAGAGATTGAAGAGACGGACGAAGAGGTTTACCTGACCATGTTTAGAGTGCTTCGAGAGAAATTATCTGCCGCAGGGATATTGCCTTATGAAATTTCAAATTTCGCTCGTCCGGGTTTTGAATCGCAACACAACTCTGCCTACTGGAATGCAATCCCGTATATCGGCATCGGACCTTCTGCCCACTCTTTCAACGGCACTTCCAGACAATGGAACATCGCCAATACTCGTCAATATATAGAGAATATCCAGCACGGACAATGCTACTTTGAAATCGAGGAACTCGACACAAACACCCGTTTCAACGAGTTGGTCATGACCTCCTTAAGAAAGTGCGAAGGGATAAACCTCACTTCCGTACAAAAGCTATTTGGAACAGCATACCTCTCACACCTCACAAAGGAGGCTGTGAAGTTCATTCAAAACGGCACACTAATGCAAGACGACGAACGAATGTGGCTTACGGAAGAGGGAATATTCATCTCTGACTACATCATAGAAGAACTCTTCCTTGTATAAAAAACCACTTTTTCACAACCATATCACACGATACGGCGAGAGTACTCATCTTTTTTTCCTACATTTGCAAAAATTTTCAAAAAAAATGGCTACAGCAATATTTCCCGGAAGTTTCGACCCTTTTACAATTGGGCATTACTCAGTTGTGAAAAGAGCTCTCGCATTTGTGGATGAAGTAATCATCGCAATTGGAGTTAATGAAGCAAAAAGAACACTCTTCTCTTTAGATAGAAGAATCTCCATTATCAAGAAAGCGTTTTGTGACGAGAAGCGTGTGAAAGTGATGAGCTACGACTGCCTCACGGTCGATTTCGCCAATCAGGTGGGGGCAGACATCATCCTTCGTGGCATCCGCTCCATCCAAGACTTTGAATATGAGAAGACAATCGCAGATGCGAACAGGAGGATCGCCGGGATCGACACTATTCTTTTGTTCACAGAGCCTCAACACTCGTTCGTCAGTTCCACTGTGTTACGAGACATTCTAAAATATGGCAAACAATTGGATGGCTTCCTTCCTCCAAACGTTACACCAGAAGATCTTTCACTATAAACATTTCAATTTTTCAGAAGATGATTTCAGTTGACAAACTAACCATTCGTTTTGGAAGCACTACCCTATTCAGCGATGTCTCTTATGTGGTGAACCCTCGAGACAGAATCGCCCTCGTAGGAAAAAACGGAGCTGGGAAAAGTACCATGTTGAAGGTATTCGCCGGGCTACAACCGCCCACTACAGGAAACGTGGCAATACCTAAAGACATCACCATCGGTTACCTTCCTCAACACATGATCCACAACGATGGTGTTACCGTCCGAGAAGAGGCAGAAAAGGCTTTTGCTCATATTTTCGAGTTGAAAGAGGAGGTGGAGCGACTATCCAACGAGCTATCCACCCGTGAAGATTATGACTCTCCGGAATATGCTAAAATCATAGACCAACTTACCCATACAAACGAACGGCTGGACATGATCGGGGCAAATGATTTTCAAGGTCAGGTCGAAAAAACGTTACTCGGACTCGGATTTCTCAGATCTGATTTCGAAAGGCAGACAAGCGAGTTCAGCGGAGGTTGGAGAATGCGCATCGAATTGGCAAAAATATTGTTGCAAAGACCAGACGTGCTTCTCTTAGATGAGCCAACCAACCATCTGGATATTGAATCCATCCAATGGCTGGAAGATTTCCTAAAGACTTCGGGCAGTGCGGTGATTTTAGTATCCCACGACCGGGCATTCATCGACAACGTGACCAACCGAACCATCGAAATCTCCTGCGGAAAGATCTACGATTACAAAGTCTCCTATTCTGAATACGTAGAGCTACGAAAAGAGCGTAGAGAACAACAACTCCGCGCTTACGAAAACCAACAAAAGCAAATTCAGGACACGGAAGATTTCATCGAACGTTTCCGCTACAAGGCGACCAAAGCCAACCAAGTGCAGTCGCGCATCAAACAACTGGAGAAGATGGAGGTGATCGAAATTGACGAAGAGGACAACTCCGCCCTGCGACTGAAGTTTCCGCCAGCTCCCCACTCCGGCACAATCACGGTGGAAGCGCAAAATCTGACCAAAGCATACGGTGAAAAGGTAATTTTGAACAATATCGACATCACCATAAAAAGAGGAGACAAAGTCGCTTTTGTAGGAAAAAACGGAGAGGGAAAAACCACCCTTGTGAAGTGTATCATGGAGCAAGTGGAATATTCCGGGCTTCTTAAGTTGGGGCATCTGGTAAAAATCGGATATTTCGCACAAAACCAAGCCTCCTTGCTGAATGAGGAGCTATCGGTCTTTGAGACCATCGACCAAGTGGCGACAGGAGACATCCGGACAAAAATCAGGGACATCCTCGGCGCATTCATGTTTGGCGGAGAAGCCTCCGACAAAAAAGTGAAAGTACTATCCGGAGGAGAACGCACCCGCCTTGCAATGATTCGACTATTGCTGGAGCCTGTGAACCTACTGGTATTGGATGAGCCAACCAACCATTTGGACATGAGGTCAAAAGATGTTCTTAAGGAGGCAATCAAAGCTTTCAATGGAACAGTCATCGTCGTCTCTCACGACCGTGAGTTTTTGGACGGACTGGTAGATAGAGTCTATGAATTTGCCAACCATAAAGTGATAGAACACATCGGAGGCATTTACGACTTCCTCTCCGCAAAAAAACTGGCTTCATTGCAAGAATTAGAAAGGAACGCCAACGCTACAGAAAAGAAGCAGGCGACTTCTAATGTTTCTGACAACAAACTTTCTTACGAAGCGAAAAAAGAGCAGCAGAAAAAGATAAGGAAAGCAGAAAAGGCAGTCCAAGAAGCGGAAAACCAAGTGAACAAGTTGGAAGAAATCCTTGTTGGAATAGAAGAAAAACTTTCAGTCCCAGAAAATGCGACGGATGCCTCTCTTTTTGAAGAATACAACAAAAGGAAGCATGAGTTAGAACAAAAGATGTACGAATGGGAACTCCTCTCGGAAGAGTTGGAAAATCTCATGAACGCTTAACGAACGATACTATCATACCGCTTATGTCATTGATTAGAATTGAAAATGGAGGGTTTGAAGCCCAAATACTTTTGGAGGTGGGTGGCAGGATTGTCGCCTACAATAGAATCGGGTCTCCTAATTTATTAGAAAGCGACCCCAGCCTTTGGAATGAAAAAAAAGAGGAACGAATCACCCCTGCTCCAGACATGCTCGATTTCAGAGCATACAACGGACATGAGGTTTGGCTCGGCCCTCAAAGCCAGTGGTGGAAACAGCAAAATCTCAATGATGAGAAAAAAGATTCAGACCTCTTTTGGCCACCAGACCCCTACATCAGTTTTGGGAATTACTCCATCACGCTACAATCCAAAGAGGCTTTGCAGATTGAGGGAGAGCCTTCCCCCATCAGCGGCATCAAAATGACTAAAAAGATCTCTATTTTAGAAAATGGAAATTTACGATTTGAAGTGTCAGTTCAAAACATCAGGAAGACTCCGGTGGCATGGGACTTGTGGCTCATCACGCGCGTCAACGGCATGAACCCGAATTTCGCGCCGATCGACGACCCTTCTGAATTTGAATTAGGAGAGCCTTCTCATCCATGGCAAGGCAAACCAACCTATAAAATAGAAAATGGTTACTTCTCTTTCACACCAGAAAATTATGACGGCTCGTTTGAAGAATGCACGGGGAAAGCTTTTCTAAGAACCTCACACCCTGTCATCTATACCCAATGTGGGGAAGAGTGGCTAAAACTATCTTTCGACCACCACAACCCTTGCGACATACATCCCGAACAGGCGGAAATAGAACTCTACAACTTCGTCTGCAAAGATCCTAAGAATTGTCTATTAGAGTTGGAATACCACACCCCTTATCAGACACTCATGCCGGGAGAGACCATGCAAACCAGCAGTTTGTGGAGCGTAGGAGAAGCACCTCCAAAAAGAGGCTGAAAAAGGAGATACATTACTCATTCTCATAGGTTAAAACATTTAAACTCAACCTAAAAATTCATCGAAGACGATTAAAAAACATCCGAAAAGTGAAACCGACCAAAGAATCCATAGAATCAAAAAAGCTGACAGAAGCAGAATTGCAATTTGCAGAACAATCAAGTCAGATAGAAGTTCTCGGTGCAAGAGTACACAATCTTAAAAACATAGATGTGACCATGCCCCGCAATAGTCTTGTAGTAATAACCGGACTAAGTGGGAGCGGCAAATCCTCGTTAGCCTTCGATACGATATACGCAGAGGGGCAACGAAGATATATCGAAACATTCTCCGCATACGCGAGAAACTTCCTCGGCAACATGGAGCGTCCGGATGTGGACAAAATCACAGGACTCAGTCCGGTTATCTCAATAGAGCAGAAAACCACCAACAAAAATCCTCGCTCGACGGTCGGGACTACTACAGAAGTCTACGACTACCTTCGTCTGCTATACGCTCGCGCAGGAGAAGCCTACTCGTATAAGACAGGAGAAAAGATGGTCAAATACACAGAGGAGCAGATCATCGAACTCATCTGCCAAAAGTATGAGGGGAAACCAATTTACATTCTCGCACCCGTCGTCAACTCCAGAAAAGGACACTACAAAGAGTTGTTCGAGCAGATCAGGCGGAAAGGATACCTCAACGTAAGAGTGGATGGTGTCATGAAGGAGATTGTGCATGGCATGAAACTCGACCGCTACAAAAACCACACCATCGAAATCGTCATCGACAAACTGGTCATATCAGAAACCAACCAGCAGAGAGTGAGAGAATCGGTCAGAACCGCCCTCAAACAAGGAAACGGAACGTTATCTATCATAGAAAAAAAAGGTGACGAGGTGCGACATTTCAGTCGCCACCTGATGTGTCCGACTTCAGGAATCTCCTATGCAGAACCCGCTCCCCACAACTTTTCGTTCAACTCTCCTCATGGCAGTTGCCCGAAATGTAAAGGAATCGGCATGATTCACGAGATTGACATCGACAAAATCATCCCCGACCGCTCAATCAGTATCTACAACGGAGGAATCACGCCATTAGGGAAATACAAAAAATCACTTTTCTTCTGGCATTTAGAGGCAATTGCCGAACGATATGGCTTCTCTTTGAAAGACCCAATCTCTGAAATATCAGAAGAGGCGTTGGAGGTGATATTGTATGGAACAGACGAACGCATCTGCATCAAAAACGAATCGCTTGGCGCATCAAACATGACATGCCGGTTTGAGGGGGTGATCCACTATATCGAACTGCAACAAGAGGGCGACGCATCCAATACCGCACAAAAATGGGCTGGACAATTCAGCAAACAGGTAGTTTGTCCGGTTTGCCACGGGGCTCGACTCAATCAAGAATCTTTACATTTTAAAATCGCAGGGAAAAACATCGCAGAGTTGTCCCAAATGGACATCGCGGAACTATACGAATGGTTGCAAAATGCCCACAAGGAGATGAATGAGAAACAAGCCTCCGTGGCAGAACTCATCATCAAGGAGATCCGCACCCGCCTGAAATTCATGCTGGATGTGGGGTTGGACTACCTTTCTCTCAACCGTCCTTCCGTCAGCCTGTCGGGCGGAGAGAACCAACGCATACGCCTCGCCACTCAAATCGGCTCGCAATTGGTGAACGTCCTCTACATCCTCGACGAACCAAGTATCGGACTACACCAGCGAGACAACATAAAGTTGATTGACTCTCTAAAAAAGCTGAGAGACATCGGCAACTCCGTCATCGTGGTGGAACATGATAAAGACATGATGCTGGAATCTGATTATATTGTAGACATGGGACCTTTAGCAGGAAGGAAAGGAGGGAAAGTCGTATTCTCCGGAACACCTACCGAAATGCTCAAGACCCACACAATGACAGCAGACTACCTCAATGGTGTGAAAGAGATTGCCGTCCCAGAAAAAAAGAGAGAAGGAAACGGCAAATCAATTATCATCCGAGGGGCAAAAGGGAACAACCTGAAAAATATTGATGTAGAGTTTCCTTTGAACAAACTTGTCTGCGTCTCCGGTGTCTCTGGAAGTGGCAAATCCACACTTGTCAACGAGACTCTCCAACCGATTTTGAGTCAGCACTTCTACCGTTCGCTTCAAGATCCATTGCCCTACGACTCCGTCTGCGGCATTGAGCATATCGACAAAGTGATCAATGTGGACCAGACTCCCATTGGAAGAACCCCACGTTCCAATCCAGCCACCTACACAGAACTATTCACAGACATTCGTAATTTGTTCGTCTCTCTCCCCGAATCAAAAATGAGAGGGTACAAATTAGGACGTTTTTCATTCAATGTTAAAGGTGGAAGGTGTGAAAACTGTGGAGGAAACGGCTACAGAACCATCGAAATGAACTTTTTGCCAGACGTACTCGTACCTTGCGAAATTTGCCAAGGGAAAAGATACAACAGGGAGACGTTGGAAATCAGGTTCAAAGGGAAGTCTATCGCTGATGTACTCGACATGACCATCAACATGGCGGTGGAATTCTTTGAGAACATTCCGAACATTTACCATAAGGTAAAAACTTTGCAAGAAATCGGTTTAGGCTACATCAAATTAGGACAACCATCCACTACCCTTTCAGGAGGAGAAAGCCAACGAATCAAACTGGCAACCGAATTGATGAAAAAAGAGACGGGGAACACGCTATACATTTTGGACGAGCCAACCACAGGACTCCATTTCGAGGACATCCGCATCCTTTTGGACGTACTCAACAAACTGGTGGATAAAGGAAATTCCGTAATCGTCATCGAACACAACCTCGATGTCATCAAAGCTGCAGATTACGTCATCGACATCGGTCCGGAAGGTGGACGAGGAGGAGGAAAGGTGGTCGCCATGGGAACTCCAGAAGAGATCGCCCAAAACCCACAAAGCCACACCGGGGTGTTTTTGAAGAAAGAGTTGGGAATGCTCTAAAAATGGATAGCATCCGAAACAGTTTTTATTGTCCGCAAATATAAAATCGTTATTTATAAAAGTTGTCTAAAACACAACTAAACCACAAAACAAAATTATTACCCGTCCATAACTCGATATTTTTTTGAGTTGTGGACGGGTAATAACATCAAAAAAGCAACTTACACATCATAACAAAGTATGCAGATAGCAACCCAGCAACCTTGAAAAATCCTTGCCAGACTCTTTTTCCACGCCTCTTCCCGTACGCCGATAGCGCATCCAAACATCACTGTCGTAGTTATAGACAAACGCCTCCTGCAATGACGGGAAATATTTGAACGAAGCATAGACGTTTTTTTCAGAATAACGGTCGTTACGAATATTATGAGTGATTTCGATCGTAAGCAACGGATTTTCTGGTGTCGCCGTTCTCCCTTTTCGGTCAATTTTCTCCCATACAGAAATATCTGGCGTAATCCTGACATCATCAGACAATCTCGTTTCCGTCAAAATGTCCCTTCGTCCGAATTTCAAAAGATAATTTTGCAATATATCAGTTTGTATCACTTGGTGTGTGTTAGTGTTATTGGGTGCCATACCAAGTCCTTCGATGTAATCCCTGTCGTATGCAAGAACTATTTGACGCAATTCCTCTTCTGTGTAAGAGTAGTCTTTAATCAGTTTTTTCATATCATTATCTTTTTGTTTTCCTTCTTGGCAAAAATACACAATCACAAACAATTCTCCAAACCCCTACATTTTCCAACGATACGGTTTGCCTCAACAAAATCCTACAAACGGCACATCAACATTCATCAAAAAAAAAAAAAAAAATATTTTTTAATCATTTAAAACAGACATACAGCAACATTTCTACTATACATTAAGTATTTTTAATATATTTTCAATATTTTTGCCTTGAGATTTACTATACTGTGTTACGAAAGATAAGCCGGGGCTTATAAAAAGTTTCAGTCAGCAAACTCTTCTTTTTTCGTATCAATTACGAATGTCGAAAAAAAGATTTACATCGCAAAGAAAAGAACGAAAAACTAACCCATTAATGCCTATGAGATTCGGACATTTTTGGTAATTAGAGAATCTCTTAATATTAACACTTAAATTTAAAGTTTATGAAGAAATTAAGTTTATTAGCATTGGTGATGTTATTCATCTGCGGAAATGCAAGTGCGATTACCCCAGAATCTTGCAAAAAAAGCAGTGAAGTTATTAGACACAAAAAAACTAAGCTTATCACTTATGCACCATTTGATGTAAATCAGGATGGAAAGGCAGACCACGGAGACATCTATGATTGGAGAAAACTGTTCGATTTCGCAGATGTTAATTCTGACGGAATCGTCACAGATAAAGATGCAAGGGAAATCCAAAATGCAATTGCCCAAAAAGCGAAATATGCTCTAAAGCATGATGTAAACGTCGACAATCATGTGGACATGGACGATGTGATTTTTGTTCAAAGAACAATTGGAAAAATGGAAAAGAAGAATAGTCCATACGACATCAACAAAGATGGATTGCTTTCTGATGTAGATCAGCTCATCTTGGAGACCGTCATTCCGGTTATCGTTAAATATGAAAAATCTTTCGGTACTAAATAAGACGGTGAAATCAGTTTCCAAGACGCAAAGGATTGATATGCAAGTAACACCTATACTGCATTTAACGTTAGGAATATAGCAGAATGTTTAAATGTAAATAGCACTTGAGAAAGAGGCTTTCATTAAGAGAGGTCTGACCCAACTGAGTCAGACCTTCTTTTTTACACTCACTCATAGGTTACAATTTTATATATCATCATATTTTGCCAACCGAAATAAAAAAAGCGAGAAGACTTTCACCTTCTCGCTTTATACTTAACAGAAATGTCTTATCACTTCTTACAGCCCGGACACCAAGGCTTGAGTTGTTGGAAGAAGTCATTACCCTTATCATCCACCAAGATGAACGCTGGGAAGTCTTCCACTTCAATCTTCCAAATTGCCTCCATACCCAATTCTGGATACTCGACACACTCGATGCTCTTGATGTTGTTTTGCGCCAAGATAGCAGCCGGACCACCAATCGAACCTAAATAGAATCCTCCATGCTTCTTACAAGCATCAGTCACCTGCTGAGAACGATTTCCTTTCGCCAACATAATCATAGAGCCTCCATTATCTTGGAACTCATCGACATACGGATCCATACGACCTGCAGTTGTAGGTCCCATAGAACCACAAGCCATGCCTGCCGGAGTCTTTGCAGGTCCTGCATAGTACACCGGATGGTCTTTCATATACTGAGGCATACCCTCACCAGCATCCAGACGCGCCTTCAATTTTGCATGAGCAATATCTCTACCAACGATAATCGTTCCGTTCAACGACAAACGGGTAGACACTGGATATTTCGACAACTCCTTCAAAACTTCCGACATCGGTTGGTTCAAATCAATCTTCACCGCATCACCTTCACCAGCCTGACGCAACTCTTCTGGAATGAGTTCGTATGGTTTATCGTCCATCTTCTCGATCCAAATTCCATCTTTGTTAATCTTAGCTTTGATGTTACGGTCTGCCGAGCAACTAACACCCAAACCGATAGGGCAACTTGCGCCATGACGAGGCAAACGAACGACACGAATATCATGAGCCAAATATTTTCCTCCGAATTGCGCACCCAAACCAATTTTATGAGCCTCTTCCAAAAGTTGCTTTTCCAACTCTACATCACGGAAAGCACGACCAGTCTCATCCCCTGAAGTTGGCAACGCATCATAGTAATGAGTAGAAGCCAATTTGACTGTCAACAAATTCTTTTCTGCAGAAGTACCTCCGATAACAAATGCAATGTGGTAAGGAGGACAAGCCGCAGTACCCAAAGACTTCATTTTCTCCACCAAGAATGGCACCAACGTACCCGGATTCTGAATACGAGCTTTTGTCTCCTGATACAAATATGTCTTATTGGCAGAACCTCCACCTTTCGTAACCATCAAGAAGTGGTATTCCATACCCTCACAAGCCTCAATATCAATCTGGGCTGGCAAATTACATTTGGTATTGACCTCATCGTACATGTTCAACGGAGCATTTTGAGAATATCTCAAATTCTCTTCCGTGTAAGTCTTGAACACACCCAACGAAAGAGCCTCTTCGTCACAAAAGCCAGTCCAAACCTGCTGTCCCTTCTCTCCATGGATAATGGCAGTACCTGTGTCTTGACAGAGAGGCAACTTGCCTTTTGCAGAGACTTCCGCATTGCGCAAGAAAGTCAATGCGACATATTTGTCGTTATCACTTGCCTCAGGATCACTTAAAATCTTCGCAACCTGTTCGTTGTGTGAGCGACGGAGGAGGAATGACACATCACGGAATGCCGCATTTGCCATCTTTGTCAAACCCTCTTTCTCGATCTTCAAAATCGGATGACCCTCAAACTCACCCACTGACACATGGTCTTTTGTCAAAAGATAATACTCAGTCTCATCTTTGCCGAGCTGAAACATCGGAGCATACTTAAATTCTGTAGCCATAATTATAGTTATTCTTTTTATTTAAAATTTCTTTTTACAATAATGAAAAACTCCATTTCTCGATTCTTATGCAATATTCGCAAAAAAGGTTGGATTTAGCAAGGATTTAGAGAAAAAAAACACCTATCTTTACAAGCAGAAAAAAGAATTTCAAGACATGATCATCGCTACTCAGAAAAAAAAGGACAATATCGCAGAATACATTTTGTATATGTGGCAATTGGAGGACATTCTTCGCGCCTATAAGCTTGACATCAATGAGGTGCAAAGGAACATCATCGATCAATATAATCAACCGGATGATGTTAAACAAGAAATGCGCGAATGGTATGACAACCTCATCGAGATGATGCGCCTCGAACATAAGGAGAAAGAGGGGCATCTTCAAATTATCGTCAACACGGTAGATGATTTGAACGACCTACATAATGAATTGTTGCAAACACCAAAGGAGATTCAATACAACGCACTGTTTTTCAAAACCCTTCCTTTTCTGATAGAGTTTAGGAACAAACTTAAAACTGGCCCGGAAATGCACGACATACATTTGTCGCTTCACGCTCTCTACGCAATCCTACTACTCAAGTTGCAAAAAAAAGAGATTTCTCAGGAGACAAGCGTCGCCATCCAACACATCAGCAAATTGCTGGCTACACTTTCAGAAAGATATAAGACTTGGGGATTGGAAGAAGAAAATGAAGAGACCTTAAACAAGACTGAATAGTCGCCCTTTGGAAATTATTTTAAATTTTTCAATTTTCCCTTCTTTGTCACCATGAAAGAGTCTTGTGCAGATGTATATACATAGGCATCAGACTCTTTTATCCATCTCCTATCATATCTGCAAGGCTTCACAACATTTCCTTTTTTATCAATCACGCCCCACTTGCCACCTGTCCAATGCAATCCGGTTCTCCCATCGGCAAAAGAGGATTCTTCCATCTGGGCATTCACACAAACGGCACACTTTTTCTTTCGGAAACGATCGGCTTGACAATACTGGATAGGAATCACAATCTCCCCTTTTTTATTCTGGAAACCTATTTTATGACTCTCTTCGTCTACCACTCGTCTTAATCCGCAAGAATAGACATCCTCCATCATACCCACACGATAAACCTCTTGCGCATGGGCGACAGAAAACAAACTCAGGCAAATGCCTAAAAAAGTTTTCAAACAATATGATTTACTCTTCATCGTCATCATCGAAATCAAAAAACATATCTTCGTCTTCATATTCCATATAGACCTCCAAATCGCGTCTATCTTTTTTCGTAGGTCGTCCTGTTCCTCTATCCCTGACACCAAACGCGCTATAACGACTCATCTCCAACAATTCAAGCTGGTCGGCTGTCGTAACATTCTCCATAAAATCAGGCACCAATTTTGCCCCCATTCTATTTTCTGAAAGAGCGAGAACTTTAAATGAATAGACGATAGGGGGACGCTTAATTTGAATCACATCGCCCACTTTCACATTCCGAGAGGCTTTCACATTCGTTCCAGACATCTGCACTTTCCCTTTTTTGCAGGCATCGGCTGCCAACGAGCGGGTTTTAAATAGACGAACCGCCCACATCCATTTGTCGATTCTAACTTCTGAAACCTCTTTTTTCGCCATCTTTTTATTTTAATCTTTTTTCAATTTCATCTAAACCAAAGATTGTCAGTATCTTCCGATTATCCACCAATCCATCTGGATTAGGCAGAGAAAACAACTGAGAAATCAAAGTGGTCATCTCCTCTTCGGACAAACGCTGTCCGGCTCTGATTGACGCATACTCCGCCAAACGAAGCGCAAGCCTATCCGTCCTCTCTTCACTTCTGAACGCCCCCTCTTTCAAGGAAGAGAGCAAATCTCGCAAATAGTTTTCCACATCCGACTCCTTACAATCAGAGGGGATTCCATTGACCGAAACTGTTCCTTTTCCTAAATTAGACATTTCAAAACCCAAACTACGGAAATCCTCCGCCATCTCCTCCAACAAAATCGCCTCCGACTCCACAACCTCCAACATCAAAGGGAACATCAATTGTTGCGAGACGGCCTTTCTGGTCTGCAGATTCTTTTTGAACCGCTCATACAACACTCTCGCATGTGCACGATGTTGGTCAATGCAAACCAAGCCTGATTTGGTTACCGTAAAAATATACTTATTTTTAAATTGGAAACAGACTGATTTCACATCCTCTACTTCCGTAAAAATAGAGGGTTGTTCGGTTTCTGCAAAAGGAATTTCCGTCGGTCTATTCCAATTGGATGGTGTTTGGGTGGCACTCCCTACCCTATCACTTTCAAAATCCTCATACAATCGCCCCCAATCTTTCAGATTCGGACTCTTCTCTCTTTGATAGCCTGAAGAAGAAGAGAAAGAGGGTGCGGAAGTCCCACTTCCAGTGTTGAACGGATTGTAAGTAGGATCTGCCTTTGTAGTTAAAGGCGAAAAGTCGCCCTTCGATGATGAGGAAAAGAAGGAGTTGTCGGAATACAAATCCTCTCCATGTTCAAAATCCAAAGAGGGGACAACGTTGAATTTCCCCAACGCCTCTTTCACTCCGGCCATCAAAACAGACCATATAGGCTGTTCATTTTCAAACTTTATTTCTGTTTTTGTCGGATGAATATTCACATCTATAGATGAAGGGTTAACTTCAAAATAGATGAAGTAATCGGGGGAAGTTCCTTGTGGCACCAACCGTTCAAACGCCAACATTATCGCCTTATGGAAATATGGGTGTTTCATGTATCGCCCGTTCACAAAGAAATATTGCTTTTCATTTTGTTTCTTTGCGGTTTCCGGCTTTCCTATATAACCTCCGATTTTCACCATCTCGGTATTGACCTCCACAACCAGCAACTGGGAATTTTCACTTTTACCATAAACTCCCACGATACGCTCTTTTAGAGAACCTTTTCTAAGCTGATAGACCAACTTATCATTATGGTAAAGCTCAAAGTCTGCTTGTGGATTGACCAACACGATTCTGAAAAACTCCTTCTCTATATGAGAAAACTCGGTCGTGTTAGATTTTAAAAATTTCCTTCTGGCTGGAACATTGAAAAAAAGATTTTTCACTGCAATGCTGGTCCCATCGGGAGTGGCGACAGCGGATTGGCTTTCAAACTTTCCTCCGTTAATCTCCACGCACGTCCCCACTTCATCTTCTTTGCGTTTCGTGCGCAACTCCAACTGAGAGACCGAACTGATGGATGGGAGTGCCTCTCCTCGGAAACCCATCGTATGCAAAGCGAACAAATCATCCGCAGAAGTGATTTTAGAAGTAGCGTGTCGCTCAAAACAGAGTCGCGCATCCGTTTCGCTCATTCCTTTACCATTGTCGATAACTTGCAATAGGGTTCTTCCGGCATCCTTCACAATCACTTTCACGGATGTCGCCCCCGCGTCGATGGAATTTTCCACCAACTCCTTCAAAACTGACGCAGGACGTTGAATAACCTCTCCAGCAGCAATCTGATTTGCCACGTTATCGGGCAACAAATGAATGACATCACTCATCTTCCATTATCTTTTGTTACTTCATATACCAAAACACAAGCAAAGCCACAACACCAACGAGCAACATCAACTTGATGTTCCTTCCTTCCACACTGGTCTTGTTGGTTTTACGCATATCATGGAAAACACCTTTTCGCAAGACCGGATTCGGCTTGCCCTCTTTTTCGTTTTCAATCTCTTCCCTCACACGCTTTAAGCGTTCCTCCCGTTTTTCTTTTGCGGGATCGTAGTAGATATACTCGTGATGGTATTGACGGATTTTCGGTGTTTTAAAAAAATTAAATATTGCCATAATCTCTTATTTCAAAAAATGAGCCCGTCGCACCTCTTTAAATAAATTAGATGCGAAGACAAACTGTTCTAATGGTTCACAACCAGTATCAAAAATCTGCTCCTTGCTACCCTGCCATGCTTTTTCTCCTTTATAAATAAAACAGATGTTCTCTCCAATCTCCATTACGGAGTTCATATCGTGAGTATTGATAATGGTCGTCATGTTAAACTCGTGAGTGATGTCCTGAATCAAACGGTCGATCAGCAAAGAGGTCTTTGGATCCAGACCTGAGTTGGGTTCATCACAAAAAAGGTATTTGGGATTAAGCACGATGGCTCTCGCAATTGCCGCCCTCTTCTGCATTCCTCCACTTATCTCAGAAGGATAGAGATTCAACGCATGAGACAATTCGACTCTTCCCAAACAAAATTTCGCACGCTCCAGCATCTGCTCTTTGGACATGTCTGAGAACATCTCCAACGGAAAAAGGACGTTCCCTAACACCGTCATCGAGTCAAACAAGGCAGCTCCTTGGAACAACATACCAATCTCCTGACGCAAATGGTTAAGTTCTTTTCTCTTCAAATTGGTGATGTTTCGACCATCGTACAGAATCTCACCAGTATCGACACGATGGATTCCAACGACGCTCTTCATCAAAACGGTCTTTCCCGAACCACTCTGACCAATAATCAAGTTCGTCTTGCCAGTCTCAAACGTTGTAGTAATATCTTTCAACACCTGATTTCCCTCAAACGACTTGTTGACACTCTTTACTTCAATCATAGGAGAACCTTTGTTAGCATTACGTTA
Organism: uncultured Bacteroidales bacterium; assembly: GCA_937916355.1. Classification (GTDB taxonomy): domain Bacteria; phylum Bacteroidota; class Bacteroidia; order Bacteroidales; family Paludibacteraceae; genus UBA1181. The sequence goes on along the minus strand of CALFTM010000096.1, from coordinate 7,332 downwards.
AACAAAAGAATCAAAACACTACTGTTCACCACAGCATCAGTACTCGCCTTTCCTACATCCAAAGCTCCTCCCTTCACCGTATATCCATAAAAGGAAGAAACGGAGGCAATGATGAAAGCGAACACAAAACTTTTAATCACAGAGTAGGTTACATAGTAAGGAATGAAGGCATATTGGATTCCTGCCTCATAATCTGTAACCGTGATCATATCAGTGAATATTCCGACGAAGTAACCTCCGATAATACCCGTAAACATACTTGTCAACACCAAAAAAGGAATTACCGTTATGAATGCGGCAATTTTGGGCAATATCAGATAGTTGGCAGAGTTGACACCCATAATGTCCAAAGCGTCGATTTGCTCTGTGATTCGCATCGTTCCGATTTCAGATGCGATATTTGACCCGACTTTTCCTGCCAATATCAACCCTAAAATGGAAGAGGAGAACTCCAACAAAAGCGTGTCACGAGTTGCCAAACCAATCAAAGTGTTGGGCAAAAGAGGGTTCATCAGGTTATTGACCATCTGAATCGTAATCACCGCACCAATAAACACCGATATAATGACGACGATAGCAAGAGAGTCGAATCCCTGCTTTTTCAACTCCTCAGAATATCTGCGGAAAAAGATATTCCAACGATCGGGTTTTGTAAAAGTACGATACATCAAAAATGTGTATGCACCGATTTTTTCTATTGAATTCACTTCGTTATCTTTTTTATTTAAACATTTGATCTGGCTCCATTATCTTGCCTTCGTTCTGTTCGTTCTTGTCATACTGCTCAGAGTACTTCTTTTTCAACTCTTTATCGTTGAGCAACACTCCATCTTTGTATTGAAGGACTTCAATCTGCTTTCCTTTCTCATCTCGGACAATCCAGTCTCCATCACGTTTTCCATGTTTATATACGCCCTCCATCACCGGATTTTCCAAACCTTCAAAGAGTTTATAACTACCATGCAGCACACCCTTCTTGTAGGAGATTTCAGACAACTTCTTACCATCTTGCAAAAAACATTTTTGCATGCCGTCGATCGAGTCCTGCACATAGGGGGTCTCCTTCATCAAGACACCATCTTTGGTATAAACCTTCTCCGTTCCGTTCTTTTTTCCATTGTTATAGACCTCTATAAGAGAAAGCTTTCCTTCTACATAATAACTCCACTCAGCCTCCTTCTTCTGATTCAAGAAAGTTCCTTTGGCCAAAAGCGTCTTTCCATCTTCCTCGTACATGGTCACCTGTGCACGTTGAGGTGTTTCAAAAACTTGAACAGACTTGATGTTTCCCGACTCATAATAACGAGTCAACGTTCCAACTCCATCGACAAACTTCCCTTCGTACATCACCTGTCCGGAAGGATACTCCTTTCTCCATTCTCCCTGCTTTCTTCCCTTCTTATCTGTCAGGTTTAAAGCCCAAAGGAGATTAACAGACATCAGTCCGATTACCAGCAATATAAATTTTCTACGCATACGCCTCTTTTTATTTGATTATCAATAACAGTTAGGTAGAACCAAACTATCGCAAAAATACAATATATTGAGCGGAAACGCAAAAAAATTTCACACATCAACTCGCAATTATTCATTCATAACCTCTATCTTTGCAGAAATTTCAAAAAATATCAAAAAGTATAAATATGAAGGACATCAAATTCAACATTCATTTTTATTTTAAAAAACCTTTTTTACAAGTTCCGATACTATTTATTTTAATGAGCGCCTGCAAATCACCTTCTATCTACACACTATACACCAATGAATTTACATGGATTGGGAATGGACAGGAAGTTGTGGAGTCCAGAACTCTTTTACTTAATGATTACACCAAACAATTCACACTTTCGGAGCTTCGACTGGAAACCGAAGAGCGAGGCAATTACAAGTGGGTAGGCGACACCCTATTCCTTTTCCCTAAAATCAGCATTTCTTGGAGAGATCAAAAAATCGAGGGGTATGACTGCGAAGCTTCTTTTTACTGGGGTGAAGAAGGACATATAATAACTCCTCTCAAAAAAAGATTCAAAGACAACATCACCAATCCTCATATTAAAGGAGACACTGTACCGTTACCATGTGTCGAATCGTTTGTTTTCATTGCAAAAGACGACAAACTCGAAGACATCACTTGTCAATATTATTTCACAAAAGGAGGAACTCTCAGGAACATACATCCAATGGTCAGACAAAAGACAGAAGCGAATTCTCCAATACCGAATCGAGTGAAAAGAAAGTATCCTTATATTTACAAATAATTTTCAACCCCAAATTTATCTTACACAAGAGATTTTTTTCAAAAAAAAACACGAGAAACTTAGCTCCTCGTGTTTTTTTATGGTTATGAAAAAAATTCCAATTAAGACTCTTTCAAAATCACATCATGGGCACCTCCCTCAACGATAGAAGTAGAAGAGACCAAAGTGATTTTCGCATTTTTCTGCAACTGAGGAATCGTAATAGAACCACAACTGCACATTGTTGAAATCATCTTACCTAACGTCTGATTCAAATTATCTTTCATTTTTCCGGCATACGGCACATAACTATCTACACCCTCTTCAAATTTCAATGCCGCATTACCTCCCATATCATAGCGTTGCCAGTTTTTCGCACGGTTTGAACCTTCGCCCCAGTATTCCTTCACGATACGATTTCCGATAGTCAATTTCTTTGTAGGAGACTCATCGAAACGAGCAAAATAACGACCCATCATCAAGAAATCTGCGCCCATCGCCAAGGCAAGCACCATGTGATAATCATGCACCAAACCTCCATCGCTACAAATAGGAACATAAACGCCTGTCTTTTCAAAGTATTCATCACGAGCACGTGCGACATCGATCAAAGCGGTCGCCTGACCACGTCCGATACCCTTCTGCTCACGGGTGATGCAGATTGAACCGCCTCCGATACCAACTTTGATGAAATCCGCACCTGCGTCGACCAAATATTGGAAACCTTCAGCATCCACAACATTTCCTGCCCCAATCTTCACAGAATCTCCATACTTTTCACGCACCCATTTGATGGTCTCTTTTTGCCACTCTGAAAAGCCATCAGAAGAGTCGATACACAATACATCAACCCCAGCTTCCACCAATGCAGGCACACGCTTCTCATAATCACGAGTGTTGATGCCCGCACCTACCAACAATTTCTTGTCTGCATCCGACAACTCTTGAGGGTTGTCATGATGAGAATCATAATCCTTACGGAACACGAAATATTGCAATCTGCGCTCTTCGTCTATGATAGGAAGAGTGTTCAACTTATTATCCCATATAATGGTATTGGCTTCGCTCAATGAGATACCAATCTTGCCGGTCACCAATTTCTCAAACGGTGTCATAAAATTCTTCACAGGAAGTGTCAAATCCACACGATCCGCACGATAATCACGGCTTGTTAAAATTCCTTCCAATTTTCCGTTGGCACTACCATCGGTGGTCACACCAATCGTAGAATGCCCAGTCGCTTGGATCAATCTGATGGCATCAGCCAAAGTGGTCTCAGGAGTCACATTTGAATCACTCACCACAAAACCTGCCTTGAAATTCTTCACACGACGCACCATTTCCGCCTGACTCTCTATCGGTTGTGAACCAAAAATGAACGAGAGTCCGCCATTTCTTGCCAACTCAATCGCAAGTCCAGAATCCGAAACCGCCTGCATGATAGCAGAGACGAAAGGGATGTTCAAATTGATTGCAGACTGCTCCCCTTTCTTAAACTTCACTAACGGGGTTTTCAAACTCACATTGGTGGGAATACACTCCTTTGTCGTTAATCCCGGAATAAGCAAATACTCTCCGAATGTACGAGAAACGTCGTTGATGAATTTAGCCATGATTATTTCCTGTTATTTTATTATTTTCAACTCAAAAAGTATCCACAGCATCTCGCCTGTGAAAAATTGTGCAAATATAACCATTTTTTTTCTATTTCAAATCTTGCCATATCACAAATTTTACATATTTTTACACTCGATTAGGGTAGTGCGTCAACAAACGAAATTCCGCACCTGTATAGAGAGTCCCTAAAAGCAACAAAACAACAACTTAGTAAATATAGAATACCATGAAACATATAATTCAAATTTCAAAAACAACAATCTTCCGTCTGCTTTGGGCTATCGGTTTTTTAACGACCTCAGGATTCGTTCTTGGACAAACTTGTCCGAATCTTGCGGGTGGTACGGAATTTGCGCCGACACCGGGGCATGAAAACGACTACTTCTACAGCATTGACAACGTCGAATTGAATGGACCAATGGGCAACTTCCTCGGGACAGATGCCAAATTGGCGGAATATGGGTATGATTTCGACCCGAACAACCCTATTCATGACAAAGACAATGAAGATTATGTTCCGATGAATGAAGATTTCATCTATGTGGTGACAGACACCACAACCAAATTGAACCCTGAATTTGCGGAACGAATCGGCAATAATTTCGTGTTCACACGACCTGACAAACTACAAGAGATTCTTTCGATTACCGTCACCAGCATGAAACCGGGCACGACCATCAAAGTGTCTGGAACATTTGAGGTGCTAACGTCTGATTTGGATGACGGGAAACACTTCACTTGGAACTGGAACAATACCGAAATGTCTTACTTAGATTGGAATCAAACCGGAACATTTACAATCGATGTCAACGGAGACACGAAAAATGGGGAAAGTTTTCAACCGAAATACTCTTCTCCTAAATATGCCTTTTCTATGGAGTATGAATTGGGACCTAATGATAAGGTCGCAAAAATATCCATCAAGACGGGATATAACGCACCCAACACAGTTGATGCTTTTGCCATCTATAATTTAAAGGTGGAGGGCTGCTTGGATCCGACGGTCATCTCTTCTCAAGGAAAGGAAATCTGTACTGGAGAACAGGCTCTTTTAACTTTGGACAAGGAATATAATGCAAGTTCATACCTTTGGGAATGGTCGGAAGATGGTGGACTGACATGGGAGACCATCAGCACAAGCAAAAGTGCATTAAAGGAGGTTACAAAGGATGGTATGGCTCGATGCACAATGGACGGATTAGAGACCGCCCCTATATCTCTCAAGACAATCACTTGCTGTGTGGTTAATGGTATGCCTGCTTCGCGAAAGACTGTTTTCAACGAAACATTTGGATATTTTAAGGACGAGGACACTTATGTGGACAAAGATGGGAATGAAAGTTTGCGAGACAGCGAGATTCCTTATCGAACCAACACCTCATTCAACATTCCTCAACACACTTATGACGGGTCGGGACAGGTAAATGACGGAACTTATGCAGTGGTAGTGCCAACTCCGCAAGGATATTGTGTTGATGCGACTTGCCAAAATAAAGCAACGTGGATGAACGGTGTCGTGACCGACCACACCTCTGCAATTGACGGAAATGCAAACGGAGGGGCTTTGTTTATCAACGTAACCGCCAATTACAAGGGTATCATATTCCAATCCCCAATTGATGGTCTGTGTGCAAATAAGGAGTTGACTTTTGAAACTTACATCGCCAATTTGTCTGGAGGGGAAAATCCTTTTGTTTCGATCTACATCAAAAGCCTTGATGGCAGCAAGACATACGGAGAAAAAGAGAATGTAGTTGCGACAGCCGGTGGTGGTTGGATAAAGGTCTCTATTGATAAAATCCTCACACCTGACCAGTCTGTGATGCTGGAGGTCTGGGCGGATTGCGGAACTCAATGTTCTAATGGCAATTACTGGCAGAAGGGTAACGACCTCGCCATCGACGACATCAAGTTCATGACCTGCTCGCCACCTTCCATCAGCATCTATTCCGACTTGGTGAAATTCACGCAAGACACTTTAATCTGCTCTGACGCAACCATCAAAATGCAAGCTCCAACAAGCGAATTGCTCCTCAACTACTTCGGAGGGGCTGACAAAACAAAGTTCATCTACCAAGTGAGCGTGGATGGAGGAACGACTTGGGCAAATTTGACTGGTGCTACGGACAAAGCATACCATGATTTCTTTACTGAAGAGTATCCTAAATATGAGGAGATTTTGGTTCGTGTCATCGTAGGTTCTGCTTCGGCTATCGCTTCGTTTGAGGAAAATCCGAACGCCGTTGTAACGGGTGACGACTGTAGCGACTACTCTACTTCCGACCCTTTCATCATCACAAGAGCGGGAGACATCAACATGGGGAAAGATTATACAGGCAGTGCGTGCAAAGGCGAGGAGCTTACATTGCCCGGAGTAGAAAATGCTGAACTATCTTCTTGGAAATGGCAAGATGCAAAAGAAAATGATCTTACCGAATTGGCAACCGGAGAGGCTTCTAAAGATTTTGTCTTCTCTTTGACGCAAGATTCTACATTATACTTCATCGGATATACTGCTGATGGTTGTGTCGGAAAAAGAAAATACATTTTAGAGACCAATCCTACCGCAGAAATCACCCTCGCAATCGACTCTCTTTGCGACTCTACTATTGTGTCAGCTGAAACAGTTCCTGCTACCGCAAATATAGTATGGAGCGTAAACGGAGAGGAGTCTGCCGATTTATCAGGTTCTGAATTGGTAATCAAAGAAGAGATTGGAAAAATCAGTGCTACCGCTTCTGCGGAAGGTTACTGCGTCAGCCTCCCTACGGAAGGAATCCTGATCGGTGCAAAGAAATCACCGGGTAAACCGACAACCTCCGATTTGGATTTTGTGTCTGGAACTGGCACTGCCTCCATTGAAGATGCAGCCAGTTCGGAAGATGGACTTATCATTGAATGGGTAGAAGTCTCTTCCCTCACATCTGTTCCACCTACCTCAGGCTGGACAGAAGATGTGCCAGAAGTCGATATTTCTGCAGAAAAAACCTTCTACTTCCTCGCAAGACAAAAAAGCAAAGAGGGTTGCAAGAGCGACCCTTCGCAGATTACAATCAATGTACTATCTTCTCCTACTCCTATTAAAAGAGACACAACCGTCTGTGTCGGCTCTGTCATCACGTTGGAAGACCTTGTTTCTATCAACGCAAAAACGGAGGAGGAACGCAACAATTACGAAATCGTATGGTACGAGGAGGAGGATGCTGACCCAGAAACTGGCTCAATCGCTGCTCCTGCTGTTACAACGACGAACCCGACAAAACAGACTTGGTTTGTAACACAAAGAACCAAAACGCAACCTATTGTAGAGAGCAAACCAGTTTCTGTCAGTGTCACCACCATCGGCGTGAAAGAGCCAACAGTGACCACCCCTGTGGAGTATTGTAAAGGGGAGGAGGCTTCGGCATTGACCGCCACGAAGTTTGAAATTTCGGATTCATATTATTATGCGGACGGCTTCATGTGGAAAGGCCCAGAG
>CALFTM010000095.1 GCA_937916355.1 uncultured Bacteroidales bacterium | reverse complement strand
ATTCTATTGATGACGAGGAGAACTACGCCCCAATTATGGAAATCATCAACGCCTCAAAAAAACTCCTCGACGCAACTGTCGAAGGCAACGAGGAGGCGGTAGCAAAGGCTCTCGACGCAGCCCACACAGAGGTGACCAACCCGTTGACTTACAACGACGAGCATTGTTTCCAAAGTGCGATTTGCTTGGCGTACTTCTACGCCAACACTCGCTACACACTTTTCAAAGAGTTGCCTACAGGGAAAGGCTATGCAGATTTGGTTTTGATACCTTACCTACCTAACATCCCGGCAATGGTGATAGAACTGAAACATAACAAAAGCGCAGGAAGTGCGCTTCAGCAAATTAAGGAGAAAAACTATTGCCAAGCGTTGAACAACTACAAAGGCGATTTGCTTTTCGTAGGCGTAAATTACGACGAGAAAACGAAGGAGCACAGTTGCAAGATTGAGCGGCTGGCGAATGAATAGGAGATAAACGTTATATCATCAATTTAAAATAAAACAATTATGAGAAAACTTGCATTTATATTATTTACTTTGTGCGTTCATTTTAGTGTGATAGCGCAAGCAACCAATCAGTTAGGAGTGTATGTCAATGAAATCGCAATAAAGTATGCAGATTCGTTATCATACTATACTAAAGTTTTTGATTGCACTAAGCTACAAGAAGTTATTTTATATCAAGATTTAGATTATGGAGAGAGCGTGAGTTGGGAAGAATCATTGTACAATAATGATGACATGAGTATATTATTTTATGCGCCTATAAAGGATTATTCTGGTAAGCCAGATCCGGATAAAGGGAAAAACTTCCCCCTAAATTTTACCTTTAATAGTCCTAAGTACCGTATTTCAATTAATGGGAAACAAGTTTCTGTCGGTATGAGTCAAGAGGATTTATTTGAACTAATTCCAGAATTACGTTCAGATTACGAAACCTATAATAAAGAGAATATTTCCCCTTTTGTAGTATCTTATCATGTAAACTACCTTTTGTATGCGCAATTCCATTTTGATGACCAATATTGTCCAATATATTTTACACTAAACAATGGAGTCGTTGAGTCTATTTCAATTGATATGAGGACAAGTGATGAATTGTCGGGTTGGGTGGAATTTGATTGTTGCGTAAAGAAGATTAAATAATTGTGAAAATGGATCTGTAGAGAACCCACAAATGAAAGAACCACACGAAAATGAAAAAAATCACCTTACTTCTTACAAGAAAAAAAATAAAAAAACTATATTTGTAGAGCGATAAGGGACTTTCCCTTCGTTATATGGTTTTCTAATAATTGACTAACCGTTTGTTTTATGGAAGATACACTGGTTACAGTTGCGATACACACATACGAAAAAGCCCAAGTACTTCGCTCCCTATTGGAAGCGCATGATATAGAGGTCTATATGCAAGACGTTAATTCACTCATACCGGCAATGTCATTGGGTATAAGGGTTAAGATACGGCAAAGCGACCTTAACCGAGCTTTACCCCTCATCGAAAACATGAAAAATACAGAGACAATGCAGGGAATGATAAAAGAAAAAGCATCATTACTTTTGCCTGTAGATTTCTCCGACTACTCCATAAAGTTGTGTAAGTTCGGTTTTAAAATGGCTAATGCTCTGAATTTGAATGCGATATTATTTCATACCTACACAGTAAACAAAACGATGATAGGTTCTTTAGGGGAGGTCTATACCAACAAAAAGGACGGAGAGAGCAAACGTGTAGTAGAACAAAACGCCCATAATAATCTGAAACTTCTGAGCGAAACACTTGAAACGATGATGGAGGAAAACAAAATTCCGCGCGTTCAGTACCGTTGCGTGTTGCGAGAAGGTATTCCAGAAGAGCAAATTATAGAGTATTCACAAATAGTGAAACCGTATGCCATCATCATGGGAACGAGAGGATGTAGCCAAAACGACCTAAATATGATCGGAAGCGTAACCGCCGAGGTGATGGAGCGTTCCAACTATCCGGTTTTTACTGTACCGGAGTGTTCGCCTGTCTCCTTAGAAAATGTGCGTAATATCGCTTGTTCCACCAATTTTGAAGATGGAGACCTTGCCATCTATAATAAGATGTTCGAGGTTCTGAACTCTCAAAAAGAGAATCGTGAGCTAACTCTTCATTTCATTCATTATGATTCAGAAGATGACAATTGGGCGGAAATCAAGCTCTTAGGTTTGAAAGACTATTTCAAAGAAAAATTTCCTCTGCTGAAATTTGATTCGCATATACTAACAGGAAACGACCTATTGTCGGCATACGACAAATTCATACGAGAAAATAATATCGATGTAGTGTCGTTGACCACCCATAAAAGAAATTTGCTGAAAAGACTCTTCAATCCAAGTGTTGCGAGAAAAATCGTATTTCATACCAACACACCCATGATGGTGTTTCACATTCGATGACAAGAGAGTAATAAAAGATGAAAAATATAATTCAAAAAAGAATTTTGCTGATTTCATATCTGCTAACCACAGGGATGTTGCTGAATTGTACTGCAGAAGGTACTTATAGACCTTCTCATGACTCTTATGACAACAATATCCAGCCCAGTTTTTGCGCTCCAGAAATTCCGAAGGAGGCTGAACTGTTCGGAGAGAAAATTGATTTGCAGAATTACTATCTCAGAGAAAGGTATGATAGGGAATTGATGAGTTTCTCTTTTTGGCACTCTAATATATTCCTCCTCATCAAACGAGCGAACAAATTTTTCCCCATCATCGAACCGATATTGAAGGAGCAGGGCGTTCCTGATGATTTCAAATATTTAGTATTGATAGAGAGTACGCTCGACCAGCGGGCAATCTCACCAGCAAAAGCTGCAGGCATGTGGCAAATTTTACCAACAACCGCAGAAGAGGCTGGTCTCATAATCAATGATGATGTGGATGAGAGATATAATTTAGAAAAATCAACCGTTGTGGCGTGCAAATTCCTAAAACGCACCTACGAGCTAACCAATAGTTGGAGTTTGGCGGCTGCCTCCTACAATACAGGAAGAGCCCGTGTTTTAAAACAAATCCAACAACAGAAGACCAACAATTACTACGAAATGCTCTTCAGTGAAGAAACCAATAGGTATGTTTTTCGCATTTTAATGGCAAAAAATATAATGGAAAATCCAAAACAATTTGGTTTTTTGCTAAAGAAAAGCGACCTTTACAGCCAAATTGATTGCAACGTAGTAAAAGTAGACTCTACGATCGACAATTTGACGGACTTTGCAAGGGGGTACGGAATAACCTACCAACTGCTGAAGGATTCAAATCCATGGCTTCGGTCGAATAGACTGAAAAACGTCGAAAGAAGAGAGTATCTAATTAAGATACCCAAAAAAGAGGCTTTAAGATTTGATGAAAATAAAATTAAAGTTCATAATAAAAATTGGGTTATAGACCCGCAGTAAAAAGAATATGAAAAACATTTTAAAATATTTACTATTGTTGGGATTGCTTTTGGGAGTGAATGCAGTCTCTGCGCAAAATGCGAAGTTCCGTTCTTTCCGCGAGACCAGAGGACTTGTCACAAACAAATCTAAAGGTGCGTACGCGTGGGGAGCATGGCAACAAAGTTCAACCTCTTTTTCTTTGAATATCGCAGATAAGGCGATCGTAGTAGAAGACCAGTTGAACAAAAAGAGTACTAAATATGAAATTTTCGACAAACCAGACAAGTGGGTAGTGAAGAAGGATTACAAGTACATCAGTTTTGAATGTATGGAGAGTTCTTCTCTCGAAAAGTTCATCATTCAATTGTATGAGTATGACTCAGGAGAGTTCCGAATCACTGTGAAGTCCCCTTCAAGTGCAGTTCGTTATTCCGTGATATACGTCCACGAAAACGAGGAGAGCGAAGAGGGTGACTACGATGAAGTCGCAGCTGAAAATTAAAAAATAAAAAGACAGTCTTTATCATGAACGAGAACCTGAAAAAAGTTTTTTCCACCTTAAAAAAGATTGGAACGAACAAGTATTTGCTTACAACTGTAATCGCAGCATTTTGGTTCTTGTTCTTGGATCCTAACACCATTGTCCATTGGTACAATTTAGAGATGGACAAAAGGAAGATACAAAAGGAGATCGCCTATTATAGAAACCTCAGCGAAGATAGTCAAAAAAAGATGGAACAACTGCAAACAGACCTGAACAGTCTGGAAAAATTTGCAAGAGAGCAGTTTTTGATGAAAAGAGAAAATGAGGATATTTTTCTTTTTGAATAGGAGATGAAAATCATATCACTCCCACTTCAATCGTTAAGCCGTCGTATGCGAGGTGAACGTGAGGTGGGAGTTTTTTTTGTGTCTCCTCATGAAGTCCGATATCATGGTTGACATGAACCAAATAGGTCTCCTCTGGTTTAATCTCACTAATCAGTTCCAAAACCTCACTCACACTTGCATGAGAAAAATGCTCCGTCCATCGCAAAGCATCAATCACCAGCACCTTTAGATTTTTCAATTTCAACTTTTCTTCCTCATCTATCGTCTTGTAATCTGTCAGATAAGCGAAATCATTAATTCGATATCCGAAAACAGGCAATTTGTAATGCCAAATTTTAACCGGTGTAATTGTAATTCCGTCTATATCAAAAGGTTGGTTGGAGATATTATGAACTTCTAATTTTGGGATACCTTTGTAATCATTGTTGAAACAATAGGAGAAAACTTTGAGAATAGCATTATATGTAATTTCATTGGCATATATTCGCACATTTCCGAACGGTCGAAGATCGTCCAAACCCAAAATATGATCCATGTGCTGATGTGTGAGCAACACTGCATCCACCTTGGGTATGCCTACACTTAACGCCTGTTGCCGAAAATCTGGCCCACAGTCCAACAAAATATGCTTTCCCTCTACCTCCAAAAGCGAAGAACAGCGGAGACGTTTATCTTTTATATCGGTCGACTGACAAACTTTGCACTGACAACCAATGTAGGGAACTCCCGTAGAAGTACCTGTCCCCAAAAATGTCAGCCTCATATTTTTCACATTGTTCTCTCCCATATCATTCTAAAAAGGTATTCTCTGTAAACTCTGTTAATATATTTTTTTTATCTCTGCATTAGGATAATAATGATTCAAAATCTGAATATGGTTGTATCCCTGATGTGCCATTACCGCTGCACCGATCTGACATAAACCAACACCATGTCCCCAGCCAGCTCCATTCAAAACAAAAAACAACTTTCCGTCTCGTTCCGTTTTTTTTACAATGAATGCAGAACTATATAAATGAGAAGGAGAGAGGTATTTGCGAATCTCCAATTCTTTTCCGACAATCATTCTTTTATTAGCACCAACAATCTCCAATTCAATAATGCGGCCGGAAGCCCCTCTCTTTTTAGGAATCAGATCCGTAATCACTCCAAAATCGACTCCTGATTTCCGCCTTACCAATTCAGTCAAATCCTCTTGGGAATACTCCACCTGCCAGCGATAAAAATCAGGCGTTTCTTGGTCATAATTATTTAAAACCTCCGAAAGTACCGCTTTATCTGTTGTATTGCAAAAAGATTTTGGCGCAGAAAGAAGCCATTTTTCGCACTCTTTCTCATCAGTCAGATTTGGAATCGCTTGATCATCTAAGTTATCTTTTACAGGCACCAAATAGGGGTGATGTACCTCCTCCCAGCAGTTTTCAAAATACTCCGTCACGCCACCACACGCTTTATAAAAACGGGCATCACAGATCTTTCCATCAAAAAAAAGAACCTTTCCATAGGTCTCTTTTATCGCCTCTGCCACTGCCGGACTACTAACCTTGGTAATTCCCTGGTACCTTTGGCAATGATCATCAGCACAAACATCAAAATCGGTATGGTCTAAATGATCCTGCCAACGAGTGAATTTCTCCGTTCCATCTTCTGTGAATGTCCTGAATTCGGACTGTTGCAACGATAATTTTTTATTGTACAACTTATTAAGAAGCCAACTCCTTGAAATGATGGCGTGGGCCTTCAATAATGCTAAAGAGGAGGTAGCACTCATTTCCGAAGAGATAACACTTGTCAGATACTCTTCAACAAGTACGCAATTAACAGCCTGAACATTTCCATTTAATGGAATCAATTTCAAAGTACCTGAAAATTGCTGTTCCTCCAAACGTTCCCAATGAAAATCAATGCCAATTTTTACATTATACAAAGCAAAAGAAGACGATTTAGAAACCGGAGAAAAAAATATCTGATCATATAGTTTCCCCAAAAAAAATATCTTACCATTTTCAAAAGTGGCAGTAAAAACCTCTTTTGAATCAACCTCATTTTTTTGTCCGGCACATTCCATTACAAATGTACCTCTCAGACTAAACGATATTTCGGGAGCTTTTAACACCCCAACATTAACCAAAGGTTCAACCTCGTGAGAATTCATTATTTAAAAAAATTTTCAATCAATACTACAAATATAAGAATTTCGTAGAATATAGAGAGAATAAGAGAAATGATGAATTAAAATTTAAAATGTAAAATATAAATTAAAAAAGTAGAGTAGAGTATTTTACAAAAGTAATTTTAAAAACATAAACATCTTAATAAATAGTTTACAATAGTAAAATAACCAAATGCAGCCTCTTTAATCCGAGGTTTTAATTTTGTAAAGTTTTAAAAGTGGGGTAGGAGAGTACTGTTTTACAAAAATAATGCTTGGAATAACATTTTTTATAATTCTAAAATCTAAAGTAAAGCTATAAGAAAAATAAATTTTTTATTATTTATAAATTATTAAAACCCAATATTTTACATATAATTATTTAAAGTAAAACTAAAAATAGAATATTATTAGGGTTTACCTATGTAAAAAAACAATTGTGTTTTAACCATCTTTAATTTTAAACACACTCAAAACCAATAAATTAACAAAAAAATTTAAAGTAAAATTTCAGATTAGAAAGAGGAGCATTAATAATAGCGTTTACAACGCCATCAGTTAAGAATAATAGATCGCAAAAATCTGGGATTAGGAATAAAAATTATTACTGTCCGTAAACAATAAACTATCTTAGCAACTCTGTTATAAACAGTGTGTTACGTTATCTAAAGTATAGATAAGCCCCCCTTTGAAATAAAAATAACGGCTGTCCGATAAAAATTATACATTACAAACCACTTTAACCTCCTTATACATGTTCTGAATAGATGTTATAGGTTAGATAATCAATGAATCATGGGCAATGAGATAAGTTTAAGACAGAGAATAAAAGAGTAAGATAGAGTCAGTATTGGGCATTATAAGTACAAAAAGTAAATCCTTTATGAAACTGATAATTTTCTTTCTGTATGATAAATAAGATTTTTTAAGAGAATTATGTATTTACATTCGACAACTTTCTTTTTATTAATAATACAAATGTAAATTACATTTACATAAACATGATTTTACATTACTAAAACTGACTTTACAAAATTAATTTACATTTTTACAATTAAAATTTTGCTATGTAAAATTTGATTATTACATTTGTAATGTATAAATATGCTATGTATATGGAGAATAGAATTTTAAAAGTTATAGATAACAGCGGATTAACTGCATCAGAGTTTGCTTTAAAGGTTGGAATTCAAAGTGCGCAGATTTCTCATATAAAATCAGGTAGAAATAAAGTCTCCTTAGAGATTGTGCAGCGAATTTTAGCAAATTTTGATGAAATCAATCCAGATTGGCTAATTTTAGGAAAAGGTGAAATGTATAGAAATAGTACTAAAACAATTGAAAATCAAGAAAATAAGCATGAAAATAGACCATTTCAACCCGAAATGGCTAGCTTATTTGATAATCCAACGTACAATCCTACAGAAAACGTTAAGGAAATCGAGTTAAAAGACAACCATGAAGAAGTTGTAACCAATGAAGAAAAAAATAAAAATGAAATGGCTGATGAAAATGTTGTAGATGAAAATGTCAGTTCGTCGTCATTAGAAAATAAAACTTTAGAGAAAAAAGAAAATTTTGATTCTATGGAGGTAAACATGAAATCATCCAATGATGATAGATTTAAAGATCATCAAGAAAGTAATCAACCAGAAACTCAATCTGAAAATCCTTCTTTAAATATCATAACATCTTCCGATCAGCGTACTGTAAAAAAAATCATCGTCTTTTATTCTGATAAAACCTACGATGAATTTATTAAAGTTTAATCGCTGAGAATCGTATATTTGAAAATTTTTTTGTGTTATTAAATTAATGTGTATATTTGCACCATGGAAAAATTAGAGGACATATTAAAGTTATTATTGAAGTGGTACGTAAAGTTTACTTGCGTTTCCATTCTTATTGCCTTAGTTATTTCTTTTATTGTTTTTCTTGGTTATTTATTGTTTAATCATTTAAATTTTTGAATTATGCTCAAGCTGCCATTTTTTAGATTGGAAAAATTGTTTCATAATTTATATTATGTTAAATAAAATTCCACAGATTTTCCCTCACAAATTTTTTCCTCGTAAAATATCTAACTGCTCTATCGTCTAAAAGTTCATACTTTCCGCCTTATATTCTCTCTGTATGGACGGCTTCACAAGGCGTAGCGAGGTAACCCGTAATGGCAATTATTTATTCCCTTCCACCTTTAACTCCTTCAGGTAAACTCGAACAGAACCAAATGATAATTTAGCTTCCACCAATACCGGAACTTTCTCTTTTTTTGTTACATATACATAAATAGGAACATCCTTATCTGCTATCGTGCCTCCTCCAATGTGAGCGACACATTTAAGGCAATCATATTTTTCGCCCTCCTTGTTTTTTACAGTCTCTTCTCCAAGTACATCTCCATAAATAGTAAATATCTTATTTCCGAAAATCGGATAAAAAGGAATCTTCTTTCCTCCATTAAAAGTCAAATCAGCATTGCGAGCAACATATACGGAATTGATGATGTCGTGCGCCTCATACTGCATATTAAACACTGTGTCCAACACTCCGCCGGGTATTTTATTACTCTTTTTTACACGATGAATAGAATTATAACCACCCTTATCCTCAAAGGTGTAACTATCTTCGGAATATTCTCCGTTTTCGTGTACTTTACTCCACATATACAAAGGCTTCATATCTTTTGTACATGATGCGACATGCAAAGTATTGACACTATAAAGCCAGTCCCACTTCGGCAAAGATTTTGCAGTTACGACAAACTTATAATTATCATTTTCTGTCTCTACCTTAAACTCCGCCGTACCAACTTTAAACCATAACAAACCTAAATTGAAGTATGCATCCAAAACAAATTTTTCTCCTACTAAAAAAACATCATTCTTATTCACAATCTGCGCATGAACATTGTTCAGACTGATAAGTGACAAAAATAGAGAAAATGTTATTAAAAGTAATTTCTTCATCTTCTTTCGTTTATAATTGATGAAAATACCGTTTTTGAAGAGCATAAAATGCGAACACTATACTTTTTTTGTAATTATACGGATATTCGCATACAATTTGGTCTCTTAGATTCTCTTCTCGCTTATGTTGATACTCCGATTTTATTTTTTTGAATTCTTTCCTCGCTTTTCTGACTGCCTTAAAATTATCTTTTTCGCCTTTCAGCAAAAACATCACCGCAGCAACATTATCAAGTATTTTTCGCATGAAAAGAACCTTGGAAAGACGATCTTCTGTCTCATTTTTAAAGATCATCAAAAGATTGTTTCTAAAATTCAAGTAGGTCTTCCGCGGACTGCTTGTATTCAGCGTGCCTCCTCCCAAATGGTAGACGTGACTCTGTGGTACACACACCAATTTTTTTCCTCTGCTGTTCAGTCGCCAACAAAGATCGATCTCTTCCATGTGTGCAAAGAAAGAGGCATCTAAACCACCGACGGCGAGGTACTCTTTTCGTCGAATGAACAGAGCTGCACCAGTTACCCAAAAAACCTGCATGACATCATCATACTGTCCCCTATCCTCTTCTACTACCGAAAAAATCCTACCCCGACAATAAGGGAAACCATAGTTATCAATAAACCCGCCAGCAGCCCCGGCATGTTCAAATTTCTCTTTTTCAGTATAGGAAAGTATTTTCGGTTGGCAAGCCACCACTTCCGGATGTCCCTCCATATACTCCACCAAAGGCTCAATCCACCCTTCGGGAGTCTCCACATCAGAATTTAGCAACACAATATACTCTGAATCGCAGGAGGCGATAGCCCTGTTGTACCCTTCCGCAAATCCGAAATTACGCTCCATAGAAATGATTTTCACATCAGGAAACTCTCTTCGCAGAAAATCAATCGAATCATCGTCAGAACCATTATCTGCAACCACTACCTCCGCCCATCTTTGAGAGGTGTTGCGAACAACAGACGGAAGAAATTGTTCCAACATTTTTCTTCCGTTCCAATTTAGTATGATAACAGAGACTTTTCGCATCAATCGTCTTATTTTCGTTGTCTGAATACTGCATTTGGCGTAGCATCGTCAAAACTGTATTTCCATCGTTTGTGACTCCACAACCAGCACTGCGGACTACGTTGGATATTCTTCTCCAACAACTCTACATAGCGGTCTGTAATCTCATGTTCCGGAGCATCTTTCGCATGTTCAGAAATCAAAACGAGGTCACATTCATAATACCCTCTTTTTATCCTTTTGATGTCAAAATAGATGACCGCCAAGTCTTGCTTTTTTGCGATTCGCTCCATGCCGTTCAAGAATGGAGTCTCCTGATTCAAGAAGGTTGTCCAATAATGTAGGTTATTTTTAGAAGGTGTTTGGTCTGCCAAAACCCCCAAAAGGAACGTTTTCTTTTCTTTTAACGAATTGATAACGAATCGCAAAACGTCATTTTTAGGAATTGCAACCGTGCCGTGTAATTGACGCAAATCGACAAAAAGCTGGTCGAAATTTTTATTTTTCTGCGGTCTGTACAGACAACCCACCTGACAATATGGAAGAAAAGCATTGATGTAGGAGATCCACTCCCAATTTCCGCAATGCGCCATCAATGCGATGATACTTCTACCCTCTTGGTTGATACGGTCTGCCAATTCGGTATTGGTAAATTTCATCCTTTGTGTAAACTCCTTCTCTGACATGTTCACCATCTTGAATGCCTCAATGAAAGTATCACACAAATAGAGGTAAAAATCTTTTTCTATCTTCGTGATCTCCTCTTCTGATTTTTCAGGGAAAGAATTCGTCAAATTCTTTCTCACTATGCCACGACGGTACTTCACGACATGATACAATATGAAGGCGACCACATCTGAAATCAGATATAAAAAAGACAATGGCAACAACGAAAGCAACCATATAAACGAATATAAGATATGATACAACACTTTCATCTTCTTCCTAATTTTAAATTCTACAAATTAATCGACACTGTTGAATGATTGGTTGATTGAATCAATATAATCCAACAACTCCTCACAACCGTCCCCTGTTTCAGAGGAGGTGATGAATATCGGAGGCAACTCCTCCCATGTCTCCAGTAACTTTGTCTTATAGTCTTCAACATTCTTTTGGGTTTTCGTTTTGCTCTGTTTGTCCGACTTTGTAAAGACAATGGAGAAAGGAACTCCGTTGACTCCTAAGAACTCAAAAAACTCCAAATCAATCTTTTGTGGTTCTAAACGACTGTCTATCAGCACAAAAAGATTCAACAACTCTTCTCTGGAGAGAACATAACTTTTTATCATCTTCTCCAATTTTTCACGCTCTTTTTTTCCCAATTGAGCATAACCATAACCGGGCAAATCCACCAAGTACCATTTTTTATCAATGAAAAAGTGATTTATTAAGATGGTTTTTCCGGGCTTGGATGATGTTTTCGCCAAATTCTTACGGTTCGTCAACCTGTTTATCAACGAGGATTTACCCACGTTGGAACGTCCGATAAAAGCATACTCCGGCATCTGGTGCTTAGGGCACTTCAACCAAGAGGAGTTGCTTATCACAAATTCTGCTGATTTTATATTCATAATTTTTCTTTTTTATCAATGTAAGATTTTATATACCATCTCCTTTAACAATTCGCCTTGCGGACTGGAACTACCGACTCCTTTGACTTTCGCATCATATTCCCGCAAAACCGAAATCACCTGCATGGTCTTCACCGCATTGTAATTTTTCGCTCCTGTAACATACTCATTCACGAAATAAGGATTCACCTGCAATTCTGATGCGACATTTCCCGGACTCTTATTTTGCATATAGTGATATACCATTAAATTGGCAAAATATGCGTATAGTACAGAAATTGAAAGACTTAACGAAAAAGTCTTCATTTGTGCTAAATGAAAAGCGATGAAATTAACTTTGTAAACGTCTTTTCTGAGAATAGCACTTTTCAGCTCGAAATCATTAAATTCTTTGCTGATTCCAACATTCTTTTCGACCAAATCGACCGTGATGCGACTCATATTAACGGGCTTGGTCATAACAAGCTTCTGCAACTCATTCACCAAACGGTGAAGGTCGTTTCCGATATGGTCTGCCAGCAGTTGGACGGCAGTGTCATCTATCTGGATGTTACGTTCCCTGACATACTCTTGGATAAAAGAAGGCAAATTACTATCATAAAGACGTTCTGAAACAAAAAAGACTCCCTTGCTCTTAATCTCCGAAACGAACTTCTTTCGTGCATCAGCCTTTTTCTTGTAACAAAAAACCAAAATGGTAGAGGGCTGAGGTTGTTGCAGATAGGTCACCAAAGCATCAAAAGAACCGCCATCCTCCCCTCTTCGCTCCAAGTCTTGTGCCTCCTTCACTATAATCACTTGATGTTCCGCCATGACTGGAAAACGACGCGCATTCTCCAATATCACACGAATATTGGTATCTTTTCCATAATGCACATACTGGTTAAAACCTTTTTCAGCCTCCGTCAAAACATTGTCCGTTATATAGTCTGCGATCAGATCTATGAAATAGGGTTCTTCTCCAGAAAGGAAATAGACGGGCTTGTAGTTCTTCGACTTCAAGTCCGACAAAATCTCTCTATATCCAACACTCGACTGTTTTGCCATTCTCCACAAATAAAACTAAACAAATATACAACAAAGAAATGAAACGAGTAGAAAATTCAAAAGGGAAATATATTAAAAAAACATAAAAACAATTCTCCTTGAAAGTTCCCACAATTTTCAGCAAACTTTTGCCCCATAGGGTATTTTTGGTTATTTTTGCAGAGGTTTAATGTTTCCGACAAACAAAACAAATGTAAAAAACTCTTCTTGATGAAAGAGATGGTTGAATTGAATTTTCCTCGGTATGATTTCAAAATAAGGGTGGAAGGCGAAAAAAATGTGATTTATGATGGTTGCAGAAAAAAATTCGTACCTCTCACCCCTGAGGAGTGGGTGCGCCAAAATATGGTCACGTTCCTCATCAACGAGAAACACTACCCCGCTTCCCTCATTGCAAACGAGATCGCAGTGGAGATAAACAAAATGAAAAAAAGATGCGATACGGTGATTTACGACAGGAATTTGAAGCCTTTCATGATTGTGGAATATAAAGCCCCCAACGTGCAAATCACCCAAAAAGTATTCGATCAAATCGCCACTTACAATCTAAAATTGAACGTTCCGCTGCTGATTGTCTCCAACGGACGGGAACATTATTGCTGTAAAATCGACTATCAACAAAAAAGATATTTTTTTTATCGGGAGATTCCCGACTATTTGGAATTAGGTTTAGAAAAATAAATATTTCATGAATAATCAATCCTCATATTCGTCCTCTCTGCTGGACAACGCCACAAAGGAGTTCGCCAAACTACCGGGCATCGGAAAAAAAACCGCCCTTCGACTCGCCCTCCATCTTTTACGACAAAGCAAGGAGGATGTCGAGTGTTTCGGAAATGCCTTCATCAAAATGAGAAACGAAATCCGATATTGTAATGTGTGCAGAAATATCTCGGACACTGAAATATGCCATATCTGTGCGGATGAAAGCAGGGACGGTAGCACTATCTGCGTAGTGGAAAACATCAACGACGTAATCTCCATCGAGAACACCCAGCAGTTCAAAGGTCTTTATCACGTTTTGGGCGGCGTAATCTCACCCATGCAAGGTATCGGTCCATCCGACCTGAGCATCGACTATCTGGTAGAAAGAGTCGGAAATGGTAATATCAAAGAGATCATCCTCGCTTTAAGTCCGACAATGGAGGGCGATACAACCAATTTTTACCTCTACAAAAGGCTCTCCCCTTTCAATGTCAGTCTTAGCACCATCGCAAGAGGCGTATCCATCGGAGACGAACTGGAATATGCTGATGAGATAACATTAGGGAGGTCTATCGTCAACCGTGTGCCCTACATCGTGAATTAAAAAAATTTCACTACTTTTGCAATTCAACGAAAAATTTGTTCTGGTCGGTTTTTCGTTGAAGATAAAACAACTCGACCTATCATATCATAATTTCATAATTTTTATCATGCAAAAATTGAATTTTCCACTTTCAAAAAAACTCCATCTGATTTTTTCTATCGTAAATACCCTATCCATCATTGTTTTATATCTCGTCGTTGAATCAAAAACCGCCAGTTCAAACGAACTGGTCTACACGCAAACCATCTCAATGCTTTTGACGCTATCAATCCCCATCCTTATATGGTATAGAAATAAAATAAAGAACGAAAATAAGGAAGAAAAACTGATGAAATGGAACATTATTCTTTTGGTAGCATCTTCCTGCGTCCTCTATTTCAACGAGATCACCTACTACTTAGTGCCAACTTCCTCCATATTCTTATGTATGTTGATGGCGTGGGTACTGATCACATTCTTCTGCCAACCAGAAAAAATTTCCACGGAGACATCCGAAAAACAGAATAATACAGAACAGACAAACGAGGGAGCGTAAAAAAAGCTCCCTTTTTTATTCCCCTAAATTTAATTTGACATAGCGTATAAAAACAACAACGCATTCGAGGATTTTTCGAATGCGTAATAATTAATAACTTTTTAGTGGGAATGCAAAGACAGAAGACCCTTCTTTAGAACTTAGGAGCGTACTTCTTTAAAATTGCATAGATGAGCATGTTAATACAAACCATTTTATCTATTTTTTTAATTAAACTTCTGTTTTAAAATTGTATTGCAAAGATATGTTATAAAACATAATTACACAAGTATTTTTTACTATTTTTTTGAAAACAAACCTTTTTTTATATTTTTTTAAGATTATCGAAGATAACTTATCTCTAAAAGATGAATTCAAAAGCACCCGAAGCAGAATTTATGATTTCAAATAGTAAATCGACATACAGCAATGTGCCTAAGCCATTGGTGTTTTGCATCATGAAGGTATATAGAAGGAAAAACCTCTTCCATGAAATATAAAAAATGGGATGCACGGAAATGTGCGTCCCATTTTTTTGCTCTCAAAAAGTAATCAACAATAAAGATATGATTACCACACTTCAAACTCTGATCAGTTCCAACAGTCGTCTTCCTCATCGTTTAATCCGGGATCGAATAGAAAAGATAGAGAAAGCAAAGGAACTGATGGAAAAACTAAAAAAGACACCAAATGAAGAAACCCTACAGGCGATGCGTGATGCCGAAAAGGGCAAGGATTTGGGGAAGGTGGGAAAAGCTGAGGATTTGATGAAATTACTTGAATAGCGGACATGAAAGAGAACTGTTCGGAGTTCCGGAAGTGTGAGGTTATCGGCAAAAAAACGACACAAAAACTTTTTTACACCCTCTTTTTTTGCCGTTATCGGCAAGAAAAAACTATCTTTGCGACAAATTAAACTTTTTGACATGGAGTATATTTCAGTAAAGGAATACGCAGAGACACACGGACTATCAGAACGAACAGTGAGAAATTATTGTTCACAAGGAATAATGCAAGGAGCAAAACTCACTGGCAAAACATGGAATATCCCAAAGGACTCTCCACTGCCAAAGAGGAAAAACGCAAAAAAAGAAACAAGCCCTCTGCTAAAGAGGCTAAGAGCAGAAATGACTAATAAAACCAAAGGTGGAATATACCATCGCACACAAATAGAATTGACCTACAACTCCAACCATATAGAAGGAAGCAAATTAAGCAAAGAACAAACCCGCTACATATTTGAAACAAACACAATCGGGATCACATCTGAAGCTATAAACGTGGATGATATAATCGAAACAACAAACCACTTTCGCTGCATTGATTTCATCATAGAGTATGCAGAAGAACCTTTGACAGAAAGCATGATAAAGCAGATTCACTCTATACTAAAATCAGGAACTTCGGACGCTGCCAAAGAGTGGTTTGCAGTGGGTGAATATAAAAAACTGCCCAATGAAGTAGGAGGCTCAGAGACAACTCCTCCAAACAAAGTATCAAGGGAAATCAAATCTCTGCTCAAATCTTACAAAAGCAAAAAGAAGATACTACTTGAGGACATCTTAGACTTTCATCAGAAGTTTGAGTCTATCCACCCATTTCAAGATGGGAATGGCAGGGTTGGCAGACTCATCATGTTTAAGGAGTGTTTGGCAAACAGAATAGTTCCATTCATCATAACAGATGAAATAAAAATGTTTTACTATCGGGGACTTCATGAATGGAACAGAATAAAAGGCTATTTAATAGACACCTGCCTCACCGCTCAAGACAATTACAAAGAGGTTCTGAAATACTTCAAAATAAAACACTGAAACACAATCATCCGAACACGTCCGGAATAGACTCCACTGCCGCCTGTTTATTCTTGTCGAGGATCTTCGCATAAACTTGTGTGGTGGAGAGTTCTCTATGCCCCAGCAATTTTGACACCGTGTAAATATCCGTCCCTAAATCCAACAGCATCACAGCAAAGGAGTGCCTTGCAGAGTGGAATGAAACATGCTTGTTGATCCCGGCCCTATCCAACCAGCTCTTCAATTCCAAATAAGTACAACTCTTTTCCTTCAATTTAAAAACACACTCGTCATCACCTCCCCTATCACCCATAAATTTTACTGCTTGCGAGGATATGTCAATATACTCGACACCATTGGTTTTCTTTTGTGTGAACTCAATTCTCGTAAAGTTACCAAACGAGATCACTTGTCCCCACTTCAAACGTTTCACATCAGAGAATCGCAACCCAGTAAGACAAGAAAAGACGAATGCACGTTCTCTATCTTTCGTCTCATCCATTACAGCAACCATTTGTTTTACCTCATCAAATGTAAGATAAGTGCGCTGAGTTTCCTTCAGAGAGAAAGAACAATCACATTTGAATTGCTTAATCAGGTCTTTTTTTTAAAAACTACAAAATCTTACAAATAAACACCTTAGCCCTGTTAATAACTTTTTCTAATTCTTTGCGATTTGATTTATAAATATTATGCTTAAATTTGCGCGTCCGTAACGTTTAATTACAGAATTGACATATTAAAAGGCATATAATACGCTTTTGTTTTTGACGGTTTGAAATCGTAGAAAAATTTCATAATCTTATTAAAAACAAAGTAACGTGAATTACCGTGGGTGAGTTATAAATACCAGAGTAGGTCGCGCATTGTTTGTTTCGACAAGATAGGCAATTCCTACAGTCACTAACCATGGAGCGAGCAAGAAAAGCAGAGTTTCACGCTTTTTTTATGCCTAACGAAAAGAATTTACAATTAATACTAATAACAATGTTTAAAAGAACCATTACCGCGCTGTCGCTTGTGTGTTTAGCTTTGGGCATCCATGCCGAATCCAAATACCTGACAGTCGAAATGAAGGAAGGGGCAAAAG
>CALFTM010000094.1 GCA_937916355.1 uncultured Bacteroidales bacterium | reverse complement strand
CGCCTCCGTCTCCTCCCATAATCGACACTGAATACTTATATTTTCCGGTTTTCAACCCTGTTACCTGCTGTTCTAATGTAAACTCTACAGTATTTGCACTTGCTCCCCAAAAATGATAATGCTTGGTGCCGGTTACTGAATCACTAACCTTGTCCTCCACTTTAAGTTCATCAAACTTGCTGATTTGTGTTGCAACCCAAGGACTTTCACCTTCTTCAAAACTCCAATTATCAAGATAATTATATTCTACCATTGAAATATAGCAGTATGCCTTCATTCCGCCGGCCGTTCCTTCTACGGAATACTTTGCCACGCCCCCGCTTTTCATTGCCTCTATATCCACATTCTTCCATTCTACTGCAATTTCTTGTTTTGAATTATCCGACATAATTGCATTAACCTTATCAGGAAGTACAATATCTCCATTGAGGTCAAAAATAATATTTAAATCTTCTACAGCATCTGCCTTAATTGCAACATTATTACCATTTCTTAAAAGTCCAAAAACTTTTAACGCCTCTGTTGCCTTTCCTTGAGCATCAAAAAAGGCCTGATTGTCAACTGCACAGCCACCATACCACTTACCTGCATCCTCCGAATCATATTCCGACGCACAAGAAGATGCCCAACCCGAACCGTTTTTTTCCCATTGAGCAAGATTTCGCCATCGACATGGATGTTTGGATAGAGATTGTGCATAAGGTTGACAGCACGAAGCAGTGTTGATTTTCCGCAGCCGGAAGGCCCCATGATGGCTGTAATTGTATTTTTCTCAATGGCTGCCGATACATACTTAACTGCCATTGTTTGCTTGGTGTATGACACGCAAGTCTTCTTAAATTCAAGTATTGATGTCACTGATTCCATTTTTTTGCAAGATATTTAGCTGTGAGATTTAAAGTAAGCACGAATAACAAGAGGAAGAGCGAAGCTCCCC
The DNA here is from genome assembly GCA_937916355.1 of uncultured Bacteroidales bacterium. Classification (GTDB taxonomy): domain Bacteria; phylum Bacteroidota; class Bacteroidia; order Bacteroidales; family Paludibacteraceae; genus UBA1181. Next base: position 8,348 of record CALFTM010000094.1, on the reverse strand, counting down.
AGATCAACTCCTGCAGGTTGGGGTCGTTAAAGAACTCCCATATTAGCAGCGGCACTGCAGAGATGGGCTTGTCAATCGCAAAGCGGATAAACGAGCAGCCGAGAGCGGTGAACATCAGCGGCGCAGTCTCTCCGATAACTCGTGAGATAGCGAGCAGAATACCGGTAAATATACCTCCGAATGCGGCCGGCAGCTGCACTTTCAGCATCACTCGCGCCTTGTTGCCGCCGAGCGCCAGTCCCGCCTCTTTTAATGATGCAGGAAGAATCTTTAGCGTCTCCTCTGTCGAGCGGATGATGAGCGGAAGCATCATGATGCATAGCGCAACGCTGCCTGCAATTGCCGAATAACCTTTCATCGGGACAACCACCCAAATGTAGGTGATAATGCCTATGATAACCGACGGCGTGCCCTGCAGAAGGTCTGTCAGGTAACTTACAAACTGTGCGAAACGGCTCTTGCCATTCTCAGCCAAGAAAGCTCCGCAAAGAATGCCCAATGGTACTGCTGCCACTACCGCCATGCCGAGCATAATCATTGTGCCAACAATGCCGTTTGCGATACCCCCTTGTATGGGTTCTCCGGCTTCGATAGCTTTCATCGCTTTGTACGCCGTTGGTGTAGGCTCGGTAAAGAATGACCAAGAGAGCTGGTCGTAACCACGTAGCAGCACCTCTCCCAATATGGCGAGCAGGGGAACGGCCGTCAGTGCCGACAATAGGCAAATGCTCCAAAGCATCAACTTGTCTTTTGCCAGACGATGTCTGATTTTTAATTTGTCCATAATATTAAACTATTCTTGCACGTTTAATCATTACTTTGCCTATCATGTTGATAAGCGCTGTGATAAGGAAAAGAATCAATCCTATGGCAATCAAGGAAGAAAGGCGCAGACTGTCTGCTTCGCCAAACTGGTTTGCGATGATTGAAGCCATAGAGTTTCCTGTAGATGTGATTGAGGAGGGGATGTTATTTGTGTTGCCGATAAGCATCGTTACCGTCATCGTCTCGCCCAAAGCACGGCCAATGGCCAATACATACGAAGAGAATACACCCGAACCGGCCATGGGGAATATCACTTTGCGCACAACCTCAGCTCGTGTAGCGCCTAAGCTATAAGCTCCCTCTTTCAGGTCATTCGGCACCATCTTGATAAATTCAGTGCTGAGTGATGCTGCGTAAGGCACAATCATGATAGCCAGCACAAGCGAGGCTGTAAGAATGCCAGATCCTTGCGGTGAGATGCCAAGAGCCATAATGACGGGACGCAGTGTGTAAAATCCCCACAGACCATAAATGATTGACGGAATGCCAGCCAGCAGGTCTGTCACTGTGCTCAGAACCGACGCTATCTTTGTGCCTCTGAAGTATTCTCCCACGAAAAGCGCGACGGGAAGAGAGAACGGGATGCAAAAGATGAGAGCCAGCAAAGTAGTCATCAGAGTGCCTGTAATGAACGGCAGCGCGCCATACCGCTCGTCGCCCTCTGTATAGCTCCATTCCGCAGAGGTGAGAAAATTCAAAAAACCGAAATGATCGAACGCATCGTAAGCGTCGGTAACGAGGGCGTAAACCACGCCCCCACACACTATCGGCATAATCAATGCCGACACGAACAATGTAATTCTGTACAGTTTATCGTTCATAGATTTACATCCTACCGAAGAATTGCAACTCCGTTGAATGTTACAGTTTTAAGGTTGTTTATACTCACCTCTTTTACTTTAGCTGGAAGTGGCGCATAATGTACCTCAGAGGTGATGTTCTGCGCCTCGTCAGAGAGAATGTATTTCAACAAATCGAGTGTTGCCACGGACTGCTCCTTGCTGCGGTCAGAGTAATTCTGCTCCTTGTAGATAATCATCCATGTGAATGTGGAGATTGGATATGCGCCAGCTGCATTTGCGTTTGTGATCGAACAGCGTGTATCATTAGGTATTGTACCCGAAGCGGCTGCCGAGATTGATGCGGACGACGGCAATACAAATTCTCCTCTTATGTTCTGTATTTGCGCATAAGGAATCTTCTGAGCAAATGCGTACTCAGAGCCTACATAACCGATGGCGTTTTTAGTCTGTGAAATCACCCCGGCAACACCTGGATTGCCCTTTGCAGCCTGTCCAGAAGGGAAATTTACTGACTTGCCAGTTCCAAACTTCTCTTTCCACATAGGACTAACTTTTGTCAGATAGTCGGTAAAGACAAATGTCGTGCCAGAACCATCTGAGCGGAATACCGGGATGATAGCCTCATTAGGGAGCTTCACATCTGGATTGAGAGCTGCCAGACGCTCGTCGTTCCACATCTTAATGTTGCCGGCAAAGATGTCAGCGATAACATCACCTGATAGTTTCAGCTCCTTCACGCCATCCAGATTGTAGGCCACCACCACAGCGCCCATGCAAGTAGGAACGTGAACTACGGGAGCCATATCCTCCATCTCCTTTTCTGTAAGGAAAGCGTCACTGCCTGCAAAGTCCACAATCTTATCGCGCAAGTTACGAACTCCACCTCCGGAGCCGATTCCACCATACGCAACCACATCACCGTTTACATTTGAGAACTCATCAAAAACCACATTGTAGAAAGGCAGAGGAAACGTTGCGCCTGCTCCGGAAAGTTCCTGAGCCTCACGAACACCATCTGATGTGTTACCTCCACATGATACCATTGAGATTGCAAGTGTCAATGTCATAATTGACGAAAAATTCAGTTTCATATAATACTAATTTTAAAGTTTATACTATTAAAAACCAAAGTAACAATTCACATAAGCCGAATAGACATCCTTAGCACCGTCAGCCTTAGGCATTGTCATCCTGAAATTAGGGGCAATCTTCACATACTTGCCTAATTTGAACTGAGCACCAAGGATTGCAGAGGATTCATCCTTTTCTTTATTCCAATCGTTCTTTGAGAATAGGTCGTCGAATCGAGCATACAAAGAGATGTTCTTTGGCAGATTTACAGAAGCGAAGACCGAATAGCCGCTCTGGTCAGTTTCCTCATTATTTGACGCATTCTTCATATAGTTGTATTCTGCGCCAACGGTAAACTTGTCATTCTTATAACCCATAAAGGCTGCCGCATTTGCGATATCCTGTTTGCCTATTTCTCCGCTCTCGTTCAAACCTCCATACAAGCGAATCAGTAAACCTTTTGTCGGGGTAAGCGTTATACCACAACCATAGTTGAAGCCATCATTCTTCTGAATCTTTTTGTACCCTTCGCCATTTACGATGATCACATCCGCCGAAATCCAATCTGTAAATTTGTAGGCTGCCGAAATACCCAAGTCGGCGCTGCTTCCGAATTTGTATTTGTCTTGAAAAGATTTCATAATGTAGCGGTAGCCCCAGAACTTCTCCTGAACGTTAAATTGTGTTGTCGAGATAAGACCTCCATTCAATGTGAGATTTCCGGTTTTCCACGAAATCATCGCATTTTTAATATAAGCGATGCGCTGGTAATCGCTTACATCCGAAGATTTACCAATGTCCATCACGCCTTTTACAGACAATCCGTTTCCAAATTTGTACTCATAACCCAAATAGCTTCTCTCTAATTCGAAACCTCGGTCGTCACTCTCTTCGCCCAAACCTGTGTGGAAATTTCCAAACACTTGAACAATTGCTTTGCCTTTCGGCTCCTCGTTTTTGGCATCCTGCGCCTGCGCAGAGATACCGATGCAGGCTATCAGACCTGCCAAGATGAATTTTGGTTTCATTGTCGTATCAGTATTTTAATTTGACACCGCAAATGAACATACTTCTTGTTTCACAAAAGTTTCAAAAAAATTAGGCTTTCGTTAAATGCTGTTTTTTTTTAAAATATTACATTTTCGTTAAATCTTATTTAGAATGGTATTTTGTTCGGTCTTTATCAATAAATTTGCGAGACCTAATACAATGTATATGACAACAGAACGTATATTGATAGTGGATGACGAGGAGACTTTATGCGAAGTTTTGAAGCTCAACCTTGAAAATGAGGGCTATGATGTTGACACTGCATTAAGTGCGGAAGAGGCCTTGGTTTTGGATCTGAAGAGGTACTCTTTAATACTTCTTGATGTGATGATGGGGGAAATCAGCGGTGTCAAAATGGCAAAAATGTTGAAGTCGGATGTGAAAACGGCAGACATTCCCATTATCTTCTGCACTGCTCGAGATACGGAAGATGATATGGTCATGGGGCTGAATATTGGTGCGGATGATTATATTATGAAACCCTACACCATTCGCAATGTGATAGCGCGTGTGAAGAGCGTGCTAAGGCGGACATCAGGGAAGAAAGCTCCAGCGACGACCTCCATCGAGAAATCCAATGTGCTAAAAGTTGAAGGACTTTTGCTTGATATGGAATTTAAACGTTGCACAATAGATGGCGAAGAGATTAAACTTGCCCGCAAGGAGTTCGAGTTGCTGGCCTATCTGATTTCACACCGAGGCAAAATCTGTTCCCGTGAACAAATACTCAGTAGTATATGGAGTGACGAGGTGGTTGTCCTTGGACGCACAATTGATGTCAACATCACTCGCTTGCGTTCAAAAATTGGCAAATATGGTTCTTATATTGTAACCCGTTCAGGTTTTGGCTATGGCTTCCGCGATTAAAATATCTTACCACAAACGACTCTTTTTTTTATTGCTTGCTTTTTCATGGACTCTAATCCTATGTTTTATAGGATTCCAATATCTGCGAGAAAAGCAATATAAATCAGATTTTCTGAATGCGCAGCTTCAAATGTACAATCGCCACCTTATTGAAGTTGTGGAGGATGGTTTGTCATACGAAGAGTATATAGCAACACACGAAAAACCTTTCAACAATCTTCGCATCTCTATAATCGCACTTTCGGGTGCTGTAGTTTACGACAACATGATTTCGTTGGACTCGCTTGACAATCATAGTCTTCGTCCGGAAGTGGCAGCCGCTCTAAAGGATGGTTTTGGATATCACATCGGACGACAGTCTGCAAGCGACGGGCGAGAATATTTTTATTCTGCGACAAAAGGCAAACGCGTCATTATCCGAACCGCTATTCCTTACTCATCAACACTTCGGGAGTCTCTTAAAGCAGACTGGGATTTTCTGGGAGTGATGATTATCATCAGTTCTGTAATGAGCGTATTGGCATACTTCGCAACAAGAAGGCTTGGCAAAACTATAGAGAGACTAAATAGGTTTGCAGATAAGGCAAAGAACGGAGAAGCCTTTGACGAAAACGAACCGTTCCCCAATGACGAGCTTGGCTCTATCTCCAACCACATTGTGCAGCTCTATGCGCAATGGCAGCAAACAATAAAGGACAGAGATGTTGCTTATGAAGCGACTTTGCGAGAGGAGCAAGAGAAAATGCGAATCAAGCGACAACTTACAAACAATATAAATCATGAACTGAAAACCCCTGTGGCTTCGATGCAAGTATGTCTTGAAACTTTGCTTTCGGGTATCACTCTAAGCGAAGAAAAGCGTCTGGAACTCATCGAGCGATGCTATACCAACAATGAACGTCTCAGACGATTGTTAGCCGATGTTTCTTTAATCACACGGATGGAAGACGGAAATGCAATTATAGATAAGGAGAATGTTGTACTTAATGACATTTTGGCGGAAATAGCCGAAGAGATGGAGATCATGCCAGAAAACGAACGCATGACTTTGCATACAGACTTTAACGAAACTGTAATAGTAAATGGCAATCTGTCGCTTATTGGTTCCATTTTCCGAAATCTCACAGAAAATGCCATGTCGTACTCTGAGGGTAATAACATATACATATCTCTGCTATCAAATGATGAAAGAGAGTGCAGGATTCGCTTTGAGGATGATGGTGTCGGGGTGGAGGAAAAGCAACTGCCTCGTCTTTTTGAAAGGTTTTATCGTGTGGATAAAGGTCGGTCGCGGAAAAAAGGCGGAACCGGACTTGGTCTGGCTATTGTTAAGCACGCTGTTCAATTTCATGGAGGAACAATAACGGCAAGCAACCGTCCATGTGGAGGATTGAGATTTGACTTTGTGTTGAGTAAGTAGTTAGCAGGATTGTGCCGATAGAGCAATCGGACTTGCTTTTTTGAAAAAAATATTAAATTTGCAAGGTGAATTTAAAAATAAAGAAAATGAAAAAGCTTTTATTCTTAACTATTTGCTCTGTTCTGACAAGCTTCGGAGCTGCAGCATCTGACACATGGGTCGTGAACAGCGACGGTGATACCATCTGGTATGAATTTGACAAAGAAGAGAAAACGGCAAGTGTGACGTACGAGGGAAGAACATCGTCTCAATCTCGTAAAAATTATTCAGGCTCTATTGTCATCCCTTCAAAAGTGACATATAATGGCATTCGCTATCAAGTGACAAAAATAGGCATTAATGCTTTTTACGAATGTGAAGGCCTGACAAGTGTGACGATTCCATCAAGCGTAACTGAAATTGTCAGAGGTGCTTTTAGTCAATGCAAAAATTTGACTACGGTAAAGTTTTCTAACAGGTTAGTCAATATAGGAGAAGGTGCTTTCTCTGGTTGCGGAAAACTTGCCGATATAACAATACCTAATAGCGTAGTGAAAATTGAATCCGGTGCTTTTAAGGGATGTAAAAGCATTACCAGCATAACGATACCCAATAGTGTGAAGACGATCGAGGCTAATGCTTTTGTAGGTTGTGAAAGCATTACCAGCATAAAGATTCCGAAGGGCGTAAAGAAGATTGGAGAAGGTGCTTTTTCTAATTGCGGAAAACTTGCCAACGTAACGATTCCAAATGGTGTGGAGGTGATTGAATATGATGCTTTTGGTGGTTGTAAAAGTATTGCCAGCATAACGATTCCGAAGAGTGTTAGGAAGATCGGAGGTGCTTTTATGGGATGCGAAAACCTTGCCGAAGTGACGATTTCAGAAGGTGTGACGGAGATAGATGAATCTACTTTCTCTCTTTGCGTAAATTTAACAACTGTGAAGTTGCCGAACAGTTTGACAAAGATAGGGGAACAAGCATTTTTGGGCTGTACAAAACTGGTCAACATAACAATACCCGAAGGTGTAACGGAGATAGGAGTTAATGCTTTTTCTAGTTGTGAAAATCTGGCTAATGTGTCTATTCCCAACAGCGTAACTTTGATTGGTGAAGGCGCTTTTATTAAATGTGTGAGCTTAACTGATATTGTGATTCCCAATAGTGTAAAAAAAATAGACCAATTTGCTTTTTCTCTTTGTGACGGTCTAAAAAGCATTGTGATTCCAAGCAGTGTGGATACGATTGTGAGCGCGGCTTTTGCTGGTTGCGGGAACCTTGAAAAGATAGATGTGGCTAAAGAGAATCCTAATTATTGTTCGATAGATGGAGTGTTGTTCGACAAATCGAAAAACACATTGGTGCAATTCCCCCAAGGGAGAAAAGGGGTATACTCGATACCAGAAGGTGTGACGGAGATAAATGATTGGGCATTCTCTCAATGTGGAAATCTCACGAAAGTGGTAATCCCCAATGGAGTTGTGAGAATCGGTGTGCTGGCATTCTCAAAATGTAGAGGATTAACAGATATTGAGTTTCCCGAAAGTTTGACAGAAATTGGCGGAATGGCTTTTGATAGCTGCGACGGGCTAACCAGCGTGACGATTCCCAATAGTGTGAAGGCAATAGGGGAAAATGCTTTTTATAATTGCAGCAGATTGACCAGTGTGACATTTCCAGGTGAGCTTGGCGATTTAAATGACATCTTTTATGAATGCAATAACCTTAAAAGCGTCAATGGCTCTGAAATAATATACGTAAAATTCTAACAGCGGAAGAGAAGGTGATTTGGCGACTGTATTTTTTATGGAATGTGGTCGATTAATGTGAACGAAGAACTGTAATTTAAAAAACGAAATGCAACTTTTTTTTGCTATTTTATTTTAAACTATTATCTTTGCGGGCGTCATCGAGTTGTTGACGAGACTCGTGGCATGGTTATAAATGTTTTAATATATGGATAATACAGCATTAATTCAAGAGGTTACAGCAAAGGCCAACGTTTGGCTGAACGGCAATTACGATGCAGAGACAAAGGCTGTCGTTAAGTCTATGTTGGAAAATGAAGACAAAACAGACCTAATCGAAGCTTTTTACAAAGATTTGGAGTTCGGAACTGGTGGCTTGCGCGGCATAATGGGCGTCGGTACTAACCGAATGAACATCTACACAGTAGGTTCTGCTACGCAGGGTCTTTCTAATTATCTTAAAGCGCAGTTCAAGGATGTTCAGCAAATAAAGGTTGTCGTAGGTCACGACTGCCGTAACAACAGCCGCCTGTTTGCAGAGACTGTTGCAAACATATTCTCGGCTAACGGAATCAAGGTTTATCT
>CALFTM010000093.1 GCA_937916355.1 uncultured Bacteroidales bacterium | reverse complement strand
TGTAAATAATTATACTAGGGGCGGTCGGATTTGCAATCAATATATTTCTACAATAGTATCTTCAGGGAATGCATTTTCTTCCACAACTGTATTCTTCGACACTTTTACCTTTTTTAGGTTAGAACAACCTCTAAAAGCATTCCTACCTATTTTTTCTATATTTTCAGGAAAATATATTTCTGTAAGCCCAATACAATGATCAAATGTCAAGGTTCTAATATATTTTATAGATTTGGAAAATTTTATAAACTTTAAATTTGAACAGTGTGCAAATGCACGAAATCCTAGTTCACACAAGCAATCAGGCATAACTAACGTATCTATATTGCCACACTCTGCAAAAGCATGTTCTTCAATCACTTTCACAGAATCAATAAAGGAAATATCCTTCAACGATTTACATCTTAAAAAAGCTCCATAACCTACAACTTCAACAGAACTCACTTTTAAATGCTCTAAACTACTACAATCTGCAAATGTAAAATTTGATATGTGTGTAATTGCTCCATTTATAGATAATACTTTTATATTTTCGTTTCCACCAAAGGCTTGGTATCCCGTATGTGAAATCGAGTGTGGGTACGTAATATTTAGATTTTCACAATCTAATTTGCTAAAAGCCTCTTTTGAAATGTAAGAAACTTTCTAAAGATTGCCTTGACCATCCTCTACCCATTGAGGAATTGAAATATGAAATGTATCCGTACACACTTCTACAACATCCGCCTTAAATAAAGAATCATAACTACTAGTATAACATCGAAAAATAAATCCACCTGAATTAACTGTTGTATCCACCGCCGAATACACTTCAGACGGAAACAAAAATAAAGCAAAAGTTACAATATACATATATTTACAAATCCTATACATATTCAGAAGCTGTTTAAATTTAATTAAAAACTAATTTGAGAGACCTAAAAAAAAACAAAAGTTACACTTAAAATATTGATTATCAGTTTGATAAGTAGATATTTTTTTTCGCAACTTTAAGGGTACAAAAAAAAACAAAGAAATGAATCATTATCCATCAAATCTCACTGATAATCATTGGCAATTTATAGAAAAAATTTTAGACGTGCAAATGCGAAAGCGCAAATATCTGATGCTTAAGAAAATATTTTTGGAAAAATCAAACAACTTTTTAAACCTCCCTATTTTACAGAAAAACTCCACTGTTATTTTTCTACGGATTGTAGGTTATGAAAAATCGGATTCTTCTATGTAATCTTTCTACTACCTACAAAAACAAGAAAGAGTTATCGGAACGATCTTCTTTAACTTATTTTAATCTACCCTCTTTTTTTACATTTCTCTTTCACAGCAAAAAAACAAGTTAACACTCCGAGAAAAAAACGACTAATAAAAACAGTTATTGCTGCACCCAAGTAAGAATACGAACTTATAAGCGGATAAGCAACAAAAATACCTAAAAAAGAACTAAATATAGTCACATTTCTTAGCAACCTTTCCTTCTTTACAATTATAAGGTAATTTATACCATATGTATTATTCAAAGCAACAAATGGAATAGAAATTGCAAGTATCCTCATAACAATTATAGAATCCCCAAAATCAGCAGACAAGAAAAAGTCTACAAAATATGGAGCCATAATGTACAAAAACAAAGAAAAAAACAAACTTATTACAATATTCAAACATGCAAAATAGCTATGTTTTTCTAATTTTCTAGACAAAAAAGGAAAAAAAACACGAGAAACAACTTGCAAAAATTGTTGAAAAATCACAACAAACTTGTTACCCCCATCAAAAATTCCATTTGCTCGACTTCCTCCCAAAAATCCTAATAAAAAAACAGAAAAATTAGTGTAAGAATTGAGCATTAAATTATTTAAAAAAACATCCTTACTACAAATGATTTCGCTTAGAAGATTCCTAAAATCCGGTTTATAAAGGCAATAACCCCACCTTTTTATAATTATCAACATAGAAACGATTCCACATAATAAAAATCCCAATGATATGAAAAGTGGCTGAAATATATAATCATCAGGCTCATTTATGAACGTAAAAGCAGAAATCGTAAAAAGCAATTTTATTATAAAATTAAAAATAGCCACGAATTTCATTTTCTCAAGAGCCTGAAAAAACCAACTTGAAAGAAAAATATTTCCAGGAACCATTGCATAGGTAATCAAGATTACAACCGCATATCCCCTAAAATCTGAAAACGTAAGAAATAAAATCAATAGAACAAATAAACAAATCAATGATATCAAACACTTTGACCAAAAAACATCTGAAAAAACTCTTGACACAAATGCCCTATTTTCTGAATTTTTTGCAATATCACGAGTAGCAGTATAATTAAATCCCCAATCAACTATAATTTGAAGCCAATTAACAATCGCTAAAGAAAAAGCGATTTTCCCAAAGCCTTCTGCTCCTATAGTTTTTGCTAAATAAGGAATTGTAAGCAATGGAAATATATAACAAGCAATCTGCAAGAGACCAAGATAACTAAAATTCTCAATCAGTCTTTTCTTATCTGATTTTTTTTCATACATTCATCACGATTTTATATCCTTTTAACATCAATTTTTTCCTTTCACAAAAAAGGGATGCCCCAAGGACACCCCCTTTTTAGAAAAAAACTTTTGATTACTCTCCTTTGCTAATTGCACCTGCAGGACAAGCATCTGCACAAGAACCACACTCAGTGCAAAGTTCTGGATCGATAGAATAGATATCACCTTCAGAAATAGCACCTACAGGACATTCTCCAATACAAGTACCGCAAGCAACGCAGTCTTCTCCAATTACATAAGCCATAATTAAAATCAGTTTAAAAGTTAGTAATTTTTATTCGAGTGCAAATGTATAAATTTGTTTTTTAAGTTTGGCACATTCTACCCTATTTTTTTACGCAAAATTCAATTTCACCGACGATTTGCCCTTTTTCTCAAACGAGATAACGATTTTCTTTTCTCCGTGCAAAAAATCAAATGCCAGAAAATGAGACTTCATTTGGTTTTTCGCTATTATTTTCCGAAATTTGCAAAACACACCGGCGTGGTTCGGTGCGGATACGAGATAAATTAATTTATTCATTATTTAATACTAAGACAATGGCAAAAAGTGCATTGCAAATCGCAAGAGCTGCTTACCAACCGAAATTGCCTCAGGCGTTCAAAGGTGGTGTGGCTTTGAAAGAAGGAAAAGCAACCGAGTCTGTTGCTAACCAAGAAGAGATCAAAAAATTATTCCCTAACACTTACGGAATGCCAGTAGTGACTTTTGAGGTTTCAGACCAAAAATTGTCAGCTCCAGCTTTCAATGTGGGTGTAATCCTCTCTGGAGGTCAGGCTCCCGGTGGACACAATGTTATCTCAGGAATCTTCGACGGTATCAAGTCTTTGAACAAAGATGCTAAACTTTATGGTTTCTTAGGCGGACCAAGTGGTTTGATCGACCACAAATATATCGAGTTGACTTCTGACATCATCGACGAATACCGTAACACCGGAGGTTTCGACATCATCGGTTCTGGTCGTACTAAATTGGAAGAGACAGAGCAATTCGACAAGGGTATCGAAATCTGTAACAAACTTGGCATCAAGGCGTTGATCATTATCGGTGGTGATGACTCTAACACTAACGCTTGTGTGTTGGCAGAATACTACTTGCAAAAGAACACAGGAATCCAAGTGATCGGTTGTCCTAAGACTATCGACGGAGACTTGAAGAACGACCAAATCGAGACTTCTTTCGGATTTGACACTGCTTGTAAGGTATATTCTGAGGTTATCGGAAACATCATGCGTGATGCCAACTCTGCCAAGAAGTACTGGCACTTCATCAAGTTGATGGGACGTTCTGCTTCTCACATCGCATTGGAGTGTGGTTTGCAAACTCAACCAAACATCTGTATCGTTTCAGAGGAGGTGGAAGCTAAGAAAATGACTCTTGGTAGCATCGTTGAAAATATCGCCAACACTGTTGCTGCTCGCGCTGCGAAAGGAAACAACTTCGGTGTTGTTTTGATTCCAGAAGGTTTGATCGAGTTCATTCCTGAAATGAAAGTGTTGATCAAGGAATTGAATGACTTGCTCGCTGCTGAGTCTGATGTTAAGGCTGCAGTTGCAAAACTTTCTGCTAATAGTAAGTCTGTTTACGAGAGTCTTCCTGAGGCTATCGCTAAACAATTAACTTTGGAGCGCGACCCTCACGGTAATGTTCAGGTTTCATTGATCGAAACTGAGAAATTGCTTATCGAAATGGTTCGCACAAAATTGGCGAAGATGAAGGAAGAAGGAAAATATGTAGGTAAGTTCTCTGGTCTCGGACATTTCTTCGGATACGAGGGACGTTGCGCAGCTCCTTCAAACTTCGATGCAGACTACTGCTACTCTTTGGGTTACAATGCTGCTAACTTGATCGCTTCTGGCAAGACTGGTTACATGTCATTGATCAAGAATACCACTAAGACAGCAGACCAATGGATCGCTGCAGGTGTGCCTATCACCATGATGATGAACATGGAGCAACGTCACGGAAAGCAAAAACCAGTTATCAGAAAGGCTCTCGTTGAGTTGGATGGTGCACCATTCAAGAAATTGGTTGAGAACCGCGACACTTGGGCTATCGAGACTGCTTACGTTTATCCAGGTCCAATCCAATACTTCGGACCTGCTGAAGTTTGCGACCAACCAACCAAGACTTTGGCGTTGGAACAAGCTGGAAAATAACGATCTATTAGTATTATAACAAAAGGGGCTGTCAAACAACAATATTTGGCAGCCTTTTTTACTTTCAAATTTCCCAAAAATTGTTTCTTCAAAAGAGAAATCAATGAGAAGTGTTATTTCATGGGACTATTCACATTGTTAGGGGAGAAATCTTGTCCGAGTTTGCACAAGGCGTTAATAATGAGACCAATAATTTATTTTAGAAATTCAACCCTCTACTCTACACGAAAAGAAATAGTTTTACGATTACCCAAGTCATCGACTATAGAGAGAAGGTGTTCTCCGACAGGAGGATTCATACTAATTTGATGTATTCCATTTTTAGTCTCTCCAACAAACTGCTGATCTAAATGCCAATACAAAATAGCCTCTTGTCGTCTTGCAACAGCCTCACAAACCATATTTTCTGGAGTACCATCAAAGCCTCGAGGAATCACCACAATTGTATTGTGAGCCGGATAAATCAAATCAACTTGATCTTCTTTTTCACCCTCACAATCTTCCCGAAATGGCGGTAATACACGATAATCTGCATGACGAAATTTGTAGTAATATTCTTGCGCTGCTGGCAATACGAACCATGATTTAGTCTCAATTTCAGAAATGGGAACACAAGAAGAATTGACTTGCCACTTACCATCCTTGGAGAGGTGCACCCATCTGCAATAAGGACAATTAGGTGTTGTGTTCACACTTTTCGGGAGGTATTCGACCGACACATCGTCGCAAATAGAAGAGGCGATATGACCACTTTTGCGGCAAACCCTCACCTGCACCATTTCATCGTATGGAGGAGAAAACCATTCGGAATCTTCCAACAGGGAAAAAACATCAAACATGACAGGAGAGGCGAATCCCACACCGGTAAGTCCAGCCCTACCCTCTCCAGTGGCATTACCGACCCATACCCCTACTATATAGCGGGACGTAATTCCTACAGACCACGCATCCCGACTTCCCCAACTCGTTCCGGTTTTCCATGCGATATTCTTCATCGAACTAAAATGTTGCCAATCCGCCTCCTCCTCCGGACGACTCAGTTTGGACATCGCATCAAAGGCAAACCATGTCGCAGAACGTGAAATTCGGCAATCAACTGTATCGTCTGTAATTTTTCCCTTTTTTAAATTATAAGCCAAACGCCGATACATCTGACACAGGTCCCACAACGAAATCTCCGCTCCTCCTAAAATAAGAGATGCACCATAATGGTCTTCATCATAACGCAAACTTCTCATCCCCAACCACTTTAAATCCTCCATAAAACGACCTACAGAATAGCTTGAAAGCATTCTCACAAGCGGCACATTCAAAGACTGGACTATCGCATCATCTGCATGCACTGCACCGCTAAATGTCTTGTTGAAATTATGAGGTGTAAAACCATTGATAGAGAGCGGTGTATCTGAAATCAACCTTTTAGGGGTTATCAACCCGTTGCTAATCATCGCAGCATAGAGAAAAGGTTTTAAAGTACTACCCGGACTCCTTTCGCTTTGAATAATATCCACATGAGAAGCCTCAACCGAAACATTGGTGGTGTTCCCCACATAGACGAGCGGTTCTCCACTCTCCACGTCGAGCACCAAGACTGCTATATTGTCAACATGATTAGAATTACGGTAACGAACATTATAATCATCAGCCAGCCGCTGCACTTGTATTTGAGTTCTTTTATCGATAAAGGTACTGACAAAACTTCCTTTTTCAGTTTTCGATCTATAATCGATCAGATGAGGTGTATAATTAGGCAGAGGGAAAGGTTTTTCAGGAAGACTTTCTGCCAACGAGAGTTTATACTCCTCGTTCGACAAAACACCCCTATCATTCAGTATCTTCAAAAGAAGATCCCTTTTCCTTTTCAAACTCTCTCTATTTTTGCCCAAATGGATAAGAGAGGGAGAATTGGGCAACACCGCCAAAGTTGATAATTCCGCCCACGAAAGCCTACTCAAATCTCGTTGAAAATAACGCCATGCCGCAGCATCAATTCCAACAATATTACCACCAAAAGGAGCATTTGAAAGATACAATTTCAAAATATCCTCCTTCGAATAAGTCAGTTCAATATCCAATGCCCACAACATCTCTATCAACTTATTCTTTAATGTTCTGGGTTGGTTTCCTCTTGCCATACGGGCAACTTGCATCGTCAATGTACTTGCTCCTTCACTAAACCTACCTTCTTGAATATTTTTTTTAATCGCTCGGAAGATTGCCACGGCATCAACACCACAATGAGAGAAAAAACGACGATCCTCGTAATTCAACAGACATTCAACAAAACGATGATCAAGAGTATCGGTAGAGGGGAAACGCCACTGACCATCCTCTGCGATGCGTGCAGCCAACAAGTCTCCTCTATTGTCTAATAACACAGTAGAAGTAGGTTTGTCGAACAAAACCTTGGGCATACAAAAAAAATGGAAAATCCAAAATCCCAAGAAGAGGAAAAAAGAAAAAACAAAACACCTCCATAATAATTTATGGTTTGAAAGAAAAGTTTTAATGCGATCTATTTTCGACATCACAACTACTCTTTAAAAATCTCTACAGTTCCGCTCTTCTCTTTTCCGCTTTTGAATATGAGTTTGTAGATATAGACTCCTGCATCCGCGAGTTTACCTCGGTACGTTCCGTCCCATCCATCATTTGAATGGCATACCAACAGACCATAACGATCGTATATGTAAACTTCATATCCCTTCATGAAAACATCATTCACTCCGTTTTGGTTTTGAGGAGAAAAAGCAGTCGGCACATTCACCACATCCTCGTCTCCTACAACCAATAGATTCAAAGTCAACAAACTATCACAAGCAGCGCTATTCTGCAAATGTTTGTAAAAACTATGCCATCCCAATTCTGTTTGTGCAGGCAAAATAAAATCCGTACTCTCATAACTTTCACCCACCACAATCGTATCGGTAAATATCGTCTCATCAGTTGGAAGCACTTTCAGAGAGAGTGCCACCGTACTATCACACCCTGATTTACTTTGAAGTGTCCTATAATGCGTATGGATGCCTGCCTCCTCTGCCTCTATCTCAAAACCATATTTCAGATACTTTTCTTTTCCACATATAGAATCGACGATCGAACGCTGGAAAACCGAATCCACTTGCAAAGCAAGCGTCAAAGAAGAGACACACCCATCAGTCCCTTCAACAGTCTGCACAAAATAATGCAAACCAGCTTTTTGATTGGCTGTCACTGAAAAACCATTTTCAAAATAGGACTCATTTTGACAGATCTTCTTTCTGATTGTATCTCTTTCCATTTCCGCAACATTCAGATACAACACAACAACGCTATCACAACCCGTAGAGTTCAAATACAAACTCGTGTCACGAAACAAGCCAGAGGCTGTAGCCTTGATATTGAAACCATTTTTATTGTATGTGCCACCCTGACAAATTTGCGCCTCCAAAATTGTCACCTCCGATTTCTCTGCAACTTCCAGATGCAACACAATCTCCTGACTACACATATCACTCTCCACAATTTTAGTGTAAACACCCTCTTTCGAGACCTCAAAAAATTCATTTTTGAATACCTCACCCGCACAGATGGTATCCCAAATCTCAATCTTTTCATTCTGCGTCACAAACAAAGTTTTCGACGCAGAAACAGAACAACCCTCCTTCGATGTTGCAGTAACAGTATAAGTTGTGGTCTCCTCTGGGGTCACCTCTATAAACGGAGTGTTTTCACCACTCTGCCATTGGAATGCAAGAGAAGAGTCTAACACCTCCACATAAGGTTCACAAGCAGAAAAGCGGGAGATGGCACGCACATTAAGATATGTATTCTTACTTATCGCATCGAGGTTTCCAAACGCCATGTCATAAGCCCAACCATTCCAATCAGTACGCTCACTGGATGACCAATAGTGGTCATACGCAAACTCGTCACCACCATTTCTGACCAAAGAAGAATCGATCGTCGGCAAAAGCGCATAGATAGAACCCAACTGTCCAGCAGAAGGAACAAACCACCCTTTTTCCAGAGCAACTGCCCATACAGCCCAATCATTTTCATTAAAAGAATTTTTCCTTAATATCTTTGTATTTTCCTCTCCCCGCCAATCCGACTCCGCATATATCTGAGAAGCGAAAAGATCATCGATGTGATATAGGTTGGGCAACTCCTCTATATCAACCAACTTGGAACTCCACATACAAGAAATTGGAACATCCTTCAATGCAACCATATAACCTGTTCTTCCATCCGCCTGCACATCAAAAGCCACCCCTTTTTCTCCATATTCATTTTGCACCAAATCTCCGATTTTCACTTTCGGTTTTTGCTCTGGCAAAAGATTTTGCAAAGTAACCTTTTTTATCTGACGCAAATAGGAATATGATCCTTTAGGATTTCCGATAACCTCTCCGGTTAAGTTTTGAGAACAAAAATAGTCTGCCGCCAATTCCGTAGAAGAGATATAATCATAGACTTTTGAATATTCATTCGTATAGGAAGGAAGTTCTTCTCCCCCTATCAAGGAAAGAACGGGATTAATCCAATTTATTTCGGAAAAAAGAATCCTCATCTCTCCAATAGCAGGGACATACCATCCCTCGTCGAAATCCACCGCCCATGCAGCAGGATACATTTGCGCACTTCCTTCCGCCCTGAGAATAGCGGTGTTCGCATAACCATCATCATCTAAAAGAACTTTTCGCACCTGCGTATGGTTGGTCAACCCCGGCACATCAATTCGCACAGTCGACCACCGAATGTACTCATCATAATTTTTCTTATAGGCAACCAAAGCATATTCAAAATCTGGAGAGACATAGTAGACCACACCCTCGGCACTCTTTCCCTCCCCTTTCGTTTCATACTCTTTCGGATGAGCAAATGTTCCATCAGAAAAATAGATGTCGCCGACCGCAACAGGCAAAGAATCACAATCATGAAAAATCATATTATCCGACTCTCCCACTGCCTTCAACACCACACGATCGGAACTACACAAAACAGCAGACTCACCCTCTGTTTCAATCTTCACGCTCGGTGAGACAAAAACATGCAACCCTAAAACTACCACACTATCACAGCCCAATGAAGTTTTAAGCGATTGTGTATAGGTGAAATAGCCTGCTTGCATCAATTTCCCCAAATTGAAATTATTTTTTGAATAGACCTCTCCGACACAAGCAGTATCTTTTATTATCTGATGATAAGACAATCTCGGCTGTACATCGAGAGGGACTGCATTTGTACCACAACCGTTTTCCCCCTTTATGATAATAGTAGCCGGACGGTCGTCCGTAAACGACAAGACAATCTGCGGAGATCCTCCTCCACTCAACACCTGCACATTCTCGGACAATGTCCAACTATATTTGGCAGCTGCGGCATTCCCTTCAATGAAATAGGTAGTCGGAACACCTGTACACGGCGTGACATCTCCCGATATTTTATTATCTAAATGAAGCGTCTCACTGACATTCAGTTTTAGACATACGATGCTATCACAACGTCTGTCTCCCTCTAAATCAGCCTTTGAGAAAAACAATGTATCAAGAAGCACCCCGACCGGAGGCTGCATTATTGAAAAACCATTTTCATTATAATCCTCTCCTTCACAGATAGAAGCCTCTATTTCGTAAAACTGTTGCAAAACCGTCAGTTCAAGCTGCACCTCCGCACTCTCCGAACAGGTGGTCGGGTCTAAAACCAGATTGTTGAATATCGTCGTCCCGACAGTATGTTGTGGAGGCAGACCGAAACCATGAAGCTCGTAGGTTTCGCCCTGACAAATGGTATCTTTAAAAAAAGACTCTGTAAAATCCGCATTTGCGGAAACAAAAGCGTTTTGCACAAATGTACAGCCCGTCACAGAAGTCACCTCGCAATAGAGATTCATATCTTCGTTAGAAAATCGGCGGGTCGTACTCCTCGTCGTATCACCATTATCCCAACGGTATGAAGCAAACCCCTCCGGAGCTGAAACTGTAAATAAATTTCCGCCACACTCCTTCACTTCCAACTTATTTGGAGCGCAATGAGCAGTAAAATAGGCGTAACCGAAATGCCCCATCAATGCGCAATCGTAGGTTACAAACTGTACCTGCACCTCTTGATTCGCATAAGGAGAAAGATCCAAGCCCACTTTCGTCCAATCTCTCCAACGAACGACCACAAAATTATTCCCTTGATAGTCCTGAAAACCATCCAGACCTGCCGCTGCCGACACATCATATTCGGCACAATCAGAGACCAGATTTCCCTCTTTGTCCATTATTCTGATGACAAAACGAGGTTGATAGAAAGACTCATGTCCGGGGTCTTCCAAGACAACTGCAAAATTGACGAAGAGCAGGGAATTGTCAGGGTCTACCGTAAAATGATATACGATAGACTCCACCTCACCCCCGACTTGTTCATTTCCTAAACGAATGGCCCTCTTTTCCCCATCAGGCAAAGTACTCAATTGATTACCAGTAAAAACATCGCCGGCCTTCTCCTCTATCAATGTGTGTCGACCCTCGACCACACCCTCCTTATCCATAAGAGCGTTCTGGTTTCCCACCTCCATGACACCAGAAAGTGCCTGTACATAAGGGGCTTTCAAATCCATGAAATCCGGACAACCATTCCACACAGAGTACGAAAAAAGAGGAGAAACATTAAGTAGACAAATTAGAAAAACTAAAAAGCCTACAAACGAAGAGAGATGAAAACAATCACTATTACGCATAATCATCCAGATAATAAACTAACCTCTTTTATGTCTATTCTGACGCTTTTTCTTGTATTCTGCTCTCATCTTTGCCGCACCAGAGCCATGCGTGCCTTTAATGTACGAGGTTCGTTTAGCCTTTGTTTTTATCTTTCCGTCATCTTTTTTTTCCGACGACTTTTTAAAAACAGAGCCATGTTCTAAAATATGAGAAATTCCATCCATAACATTCTTTATTTAAATTATTTTTTTTCCAGCCCCATTTCGGCAGCCTTTTTTAACATGTAATCGAAAGCTGCATCGTACTCATTCGGGATGATTCCATCCAAAATGGCATCCTTTATCGCATTCTTCAAATTTCCAATTGCAGCACATGGAGGAAGACCAAACACCTCCATGATCTTCTCTCCTGAAACAGGCGGTTGGAAGTTACGCACACGATCTTTTTCCTCAATCTCTTTCATCTTCTGCTGCACCTTCACATAGTTCTCTTTGTAACGACGAACCCTCTCCGCATTTTTTGAAGTGATGTCAGCCTTACAAAGAGTCATGAGCGCATCGATATCATCACCTGCATCAAACAACAATCTTCTGATAGCGGAGTCTGTCACCACATCCTCCACTAATGCGATAGGACGCATGTGCAAGAGAACCATCTTCTGTACGAACTTCATCTTTTCATTCGTCGGCATCTTCATACGTTTGAAGATCTTGGACACCATCCTACCCCCAATAAAATTATGGTTGTAGAAAGTCCACCCCACTTTGTCGATCCACTTCTTTGTTGCTGGTTTACCTACATCATGCAGAAGCGCGGCCCACCGCAACCATAAATCATCAGAAGCCTGCGCTACACTATCCAGCACCTGCATCGTATGAGCGAAATTGTTCTTATGTCCTCTTCCATCATGTTCCTCCGTTGCAGACAAAGCATGAATTTCAGGTAGAATCAACTCCAGCAATCCGCAACGCTCCAGCAACTCAAATCCTAAAGATGGTCGAGGAGAGAGCATGATTTTGTTCAACTCGTCCACAATGCGCTCCTTTGAAATGATCTCAATGCGCTCCTTCATCCTACACAACGCATCAAAAGTCTCTTTCTCTATAAAAAAAGAGAGTTGTGTGGCAAAACGGACACAGCGCATCATCCGCAACGGATCATCGCTAAACGTCACATCTGGATCCAAAGGAGTGCGGATAATCTTGTTTTCCAAATCCACCATCCCATTGAACGGATCCACCAACTCACCAAAACGTTCTTTATTAAGACAAATCGCCATCGCATTGATGGTAAAATCACGACGGTTCTGATCATCCTCCAACGAACCATTTTCAACAATCGGATTTCTTGAATTTGCCCTGTACGACTCCTTTCTCGCCCCGACAAACTCCACCTCGATGTGCTTCAACTTCACTTGTGCAGTTCCGAAATTTTTGAATACCGTCAAAGAACTTCCTCTCCAAACTTTATGAAAAGCCTCGGCTACCTCAATGCCAGACCCCACCACAACCACATCTATATCATTGGAAGGCCTCTCCAAAAAAATATCACGGACATATCCTCCTATCACATAACACTCCACCCCTTGCGCATCCGCAACCTCCGAAATCATCCGAAAGACCTTATTATCCAAGTATTTTTCAACTGCAAAATCCATTATCTCCTATTTAAAAATTAAAGGATAAAAACAACTGCAAAAGTAGCAAAAAAATGCCGAATAGCATGTAAATAGGTCAACTAAATCTTTGTTAAATTCTTAACATGTAAAAAAAACTATAAAATTAGTTTTAAGAGTTAAAATAAATCCCTATTTTAGCAGAAGTTTTCCTAAGAAATTTTAAATATTTCATAACTCACTAATATTGAACATTTTATAAAAAAAACTTTTTTATGAGTAATAAGATTTCTTCCTTTATAAAGGAAAGTAAGGTTTCATTGTATGAAAAAATCGCATACGCGATGGGGGATGCCTCGGCGAATATCGCATGGAGAGGAGTTGCTGCGTTTTTAATCATCTTTTATACAGATGTATTTGGTCTGTCACCAGCTACCGTTGGAATGTTGATGATGGTAGCCCGTTTTGGAGATGGTGTTAGCGACATAGCGATGGGAATCATCGGAGACAGAACCAACTCAAAATACGGAAAATTCCGTCCGTGGATTTTGTGGACAGCCGTTCCTTTGGGCGTTATTCTATCCCTCCTTTTCACCGATCCGGGTTGGTCCTTGCAATGGAAAATTGTTTACGCTTACGTAACCTACATCCTCTTCACACTCATCTACACAGCCAACAACATTCCGTACGGTGCATTAATGGCAGTAATGACAGATGACGATAAAGAGAGAACCAGCATTGGCTCTTTCAGAATGATTGGTGCATTTGCCGGAGGTATGGTGGTGCAAGGCTCTTTGCTACTTTTGGTTGCCTATTTTGGAAACATCAATCCCAGCATAGATGTTAAACCATTGGACTCCCCAACACGCTACGAAGTGGTGGTTTCAACACCCAATGATGTGAAAAACGTAAACATCAAGACAAAAGATAATGTTGCCACTTTCATCTTTGGAAATGACACTATTATTAATGGGAAAGAGGATATTGCAACCGTTGGAAAAAGCTTCCAAATGGAGGCCAACAAACCTTACTCATTTATTGTAGAAGGAGAAAAAGAGTTGGATGCTTCCAAAATTACCATTATCGACCAAAGTCAGGGATATAGCAAAGCCATCTATTACCTATCCATCGTATTGATTATTTGCTTATTCATCACCTTCTATGGAACAAGGGAACGAGTAACTCCTCCTGCCACACAAGAGAGCAATTTAAAAACCGAATTGATAGATCTTTTCAAAAATAAGCCATGGGTGGTTATCCTATTGGTTGGTCTGTTGTTCAATATTTACAACAACACCAAACAAGGAATAACAGTTATCTATTTCACCCACTATATCCACGACCAAATATTGGCAAGTAGTTATATGGTGGCACTGATGATTGCAGCCATCATAGGAGCAGCCATCACAGCACCGCTAAGCAACCGCTTCGGAAAGAAAAACCTCTTTATTATAGCTCTGCTTGCCACAGGTATTATCAACTCGTTTTTGGCATTCTGTGGACCTCAAGACATCGTTGGTATTTTTGCAATCGGTTCTATTTCTGAATGTTTTGCCGCAATTTTACCAACGCTATTCTTCACGATGTTGGGAGATACTGCCGACTATTCTGAATACGTCAATGGCAGACGCGCCACCGGATTGATCTACTCTGCAGGCTCTTTCGCAACCAAACTTGGAGGAGGAATTGCCGGAGCTATCATCGGTTGGGTGTTGAAAGTCTATGGATACGACGGTCTGGATTCTGTTGCTATCCAAGAAGCAGTGCCGGGTATCATCCAATTGATGAGCTGGATTCCGGCTATCATCGTTGTTGTTGCAGCGGGCTTGATGACACTCTACCCACTCTCTCAAGAAAAGATGGATAACATCACTTCCGAACTGAAATTCAGAAGAGGAAAGGATGTGCATGAAGTACAAAATGTATAAACCTGTAAAACCCTCCTTTTTAGGAAAAAAAATATTGAACCATGTCGATCCGCTCCCCATCGTGCAGCGGATCGATTGGCATTATCTCTTTCTCGCATGGAAGATCAACGGGAAATATGAGGGGCTGGAGACGCTCTGTGACTGCGAGGCTTGTAGAATCAAATGGTTGCGCAAATTCTCTTTAGAGGAACAATTGAAAGCGCAAGAGGCCTATAATCTATTGCGAGACGCAAAGGAAATTCTTCGGATTGGGTTCGATGAAAAAAGATTTGAAATCTCCGCAATGGTATTCTTCTCTGAAGCAAACGGAAATGACGAGGGTATCGTCCTCCTCGAAAATGGAATGAAGAAATTTTTTCTACCTATGCTCCGACAGCAAAATCTGGGGGAACGAACAGACTGCTTTGTTTCTCTTGCAGACTTCATCGCTCCAACAGACGATTACATCGGAATGTTCGCACTGACCGTGCATGGAGCAGACCAATGGGCAGAGGAGCTTCTACAAAAAGGCGATGTCTACAAATCACTCCTCGTCAAAAGTGTTGCAGACAGGCTGGCTGAGGCAACCTCCGTTTGGCTACATGAAAAAATTGGAGAAGAGCTTTGGGGGTATGCACCCATTACCCACGCCAAGGGAATCCGACCTGCTTTCGGCTATCCATCCATACCCGACCTATCCATGATTTTCGAAGCCGATAAGATCTTAAATCTCAACGACATCGGAATACGTCTTACCGAAAACGGAGCAATGAAACCCAACGCCTCCATCTGCGCATTGCATATCGCACACCCTCAAGCATTTTATTTCATGGTTGGTCAGATTGGGAACGATCAAAAAAAGAGTTACGCACAACATCGAAACATGTCCGTAGCGGAATTGGAAAGGTGGCTGGTATGAATTTCTCTCATCATACTAATAGCAAAAAGATGGAATTACTTAAAAATTCACTATATTTGCCGAGTTAAATTTAAGAAAAGGAAAATGGAATTATCAATAAAGAACAAAAGGGCTTTTCTCTTCATTTTTATGTGGTTTGCGCTGTACTTCTCAGTTCATGCCCAACAATCGTTCTCACTCCCCTATTCTGACATGGATAGCTGGTTTCAAAGGGATATTAAGGAGAGCAGACTGATTGGAGGTGAAGTCAGAACTATTTTTGAGGTAGGGAAACCCGGCAAAAGCACACAAGCGGAAGCTTGGAAGCAAGGAGACTCTCCATGGGAGACATCCAGCATCTACGCGAATGTATTGGGTATCGTAAAAGGAAGCAGCACGGTATTCCCCGAAAAGAGAGGAAACGGTTATTGCGCACGTTTGGAAACCGTTTTGGAGGAAGTCTATGTCTTGGGAGTCATTCATGTTACCGCCCTCGCAACGGGAAGCTTGATAACAGGACAACTGATTGAACCCATCAGAAACATCAACTCGCCGATGTCCAAATTGATACAAGGTGTTCCATTCACCAAAAGAATAAAGGCGATGAAATTCGATTACAAAGCCAAAACAGGAGGCAAAAGAATCAAAGCGTCAGCATTGAGCAAAAGCGACGTGGAAGGTGCGAATGCGGCGGAAATCAGCGTATTCCTACAAAAAAGGTGGGAAGATGAGAAGGGAAACATCAAATGCCACCGTGTAGGTACAGCTTACATCCGCATCACACAATCCACCGACTGGGTGAATGGTTACGAACTAAAAATCAACTACGGAGACATATCCAAAGAAGACTATTTCCAAGACTACATGGATCTGAATTACGAAGGATACCCTATCTACGGATTGAACTCCAAGGGAGAAAATGTTCCTGTTGACGAGGTTGGCTGGGATGGTGATGCAACCCCCACTCATATCATCATTCGCTTTGCATCCGGTTTCGGTGGTGCGTATGTAGGTGCGATTGGCGATTGCCTTTGGATTGACAACGTTGAATTCATTGAATAAAATTATATCCGATGATACTTTTCCCAAATGCCAAAATAAATATCGGACTAAACATCATTGAAAAACGTCCGGACAATTATCACAACATCGAAAGTGTGTTCTTTCCCATCCCTCTCTGTGATGTTTTGGAAGTCGTAGAAGCCGAGGAGACAACCTTGCATCTTTCTGGGATTCCAATTGATGGAGATTCTAACGACAACCTCATCATGAAAGCCTATCGGCTGATGAAAGATGAGTATGACCTACCTCCCGTGGAGATTCATTTGGAAAAGATCATCCCTTTCGGAGCAGGCATCGGTGGAGGATCTGCAGATGCTGCATTTACCCTCAAAGCATTGAATGAGTTATTCAAACTGAATTTAAATAGTGGACTTTTGAAGCAGATGGCTGCGAAAATCGGTGCTGACTGCTCTTTTTTCATTGACAACACCCCCTCCTACGTCACAGGTATCGGAGAGATATTAGAACCAATCGAACTCAATCTGAAAGGGAAGTTTTTAGTGTTGGTGAAACCAGACGACCACATTTCAACCAAGGAGGCATACGCCAACATCCATCCTCAAAGACCGAAAGTATCAATCAAGGAGATCATCCATCGTCCCATCAATGAATGGAGGGGTAATATCCAAAATGATTTTGAAGCGAGCGTCTTCCCGCAACATCCGAAAGTGGCTGATATAAAGGAAAAATTGTACAAACTGGG
The DNA here is from genome assembly GCA_937916355.1 of uncultured Bacteroidales bacterium. Classification (GTDB taxonomy): domain Bacteria; phylum Bacteroidota; class Bacteroidia; order Bacteroidales; family Paludibacteraceae; genus UBA1181. The sequence continues at coordinate 2,591 of CALFTM010000093.1, read as the reverse complement.
AGCTGACTACGCCTCTATGACAGGCTCTGGCTCATCCGTCTTCGGACTATTTTCCGAAGAAGTTGACATTGCTGAAAAATTTAGGGAGGAGTTTTATTGGTGTTGTCGGTTGTAGTCCCAAACGCAGCAACAAAGTTTCACTAATTTTTTGTTTCAACTCCTTGATTTTGTAGTTCTCATTTGCCGAAATAGGGACTACCTTGTCAGAAGAAAGTTTAAAAACACCACAAACATCCGAAATTTTTTCATTAAGATTAGCCATTTGTGCTTCTGACAGTTGAAATGGGAAATCTCTATTTGAAGGAGGTAGTTTATCAATGCAATTAAGGACTACTATAATCTTCTTTTTTGCCCCCATCCTTTTCAGCCGGTTAAACATTTCTAAATCTACCCTATAATCTCTTTTATCCGCCCTCATCAAATAAACGACACATTCAGATTTTGACACCATCTCTTTGTACCATTTTACATACGCTTTGTCTACTTCCCTACCTTCTCCAATACCCGGCATATCACAAAAACACAGGTAACAACTACCACCTAACTCATATTCAACACAAGACACTTCTTTTGTACAGCACTCAACATGACTCGTCAACATATATTTCTTTCCAATTATCCTATTTATTGTAGAAGACTTTCCCGTTCCTGTCTGACCAATAAAAAGAACATTAACACGGAAAACCACTCTACCATCTTGCTCCCATTGGTAAGACTTATTGTTTTTTATTTTTTTCACAATGGCTCCATAATGCTCTTTCAAAAGTTTTATCCACGTTATTTTTCGAAAATCATCAAGAGACATGCTCTTGATGATTTTCATTGTTAGTTTTTCTTTTACCATGGCCACCTTTTGCAGATTTTCCCCAAAACAGGATATTTTTTTGCAATTGTAGGGAGCAAAGTAGATACAACAACTTTAGCAACTGTCTTTATTGTTTCTTTATTTTCTTTCCAAAATTTCTTGGCCTTTTTCCAGAAGCCTTCAATATAACCGTCTTTTGTTTTTTCTCTAATTTTTCCAACTTCACTTTTTTCTAAAGAACTACCCTTTTTATTTGTTGTTTCAGAAATTGGCGATAAAACAATCAATGCTTTATTTGCAGGAAGCGAATTTACTAACGCACCAACAAGTTTTGGCAAATTATATCTCTCAGACGAAGATATTGGGACGACGTGATTTTCATCTGTTTTGAACAATCCTGCAACATGAGAAACTTTTTTTTCTATATTTTTTCTTTGATTATCTCCAGGCTCGCAGTCTTTCTCATTCCACTCTCTAAAAGGGTCTATTTTATCCACTTGATTAAGTGCGAAGAAAACCGGAGCATTTTTTCCATCTTCTGTCTTAAAGCAATGTTTTATTAACTCATAAAATTCGAGATCTGGACCATAGCTACGATCATCTCCTTTCAGCACCCAAATAATGGCATCCAATTTCGGAATCAACTCTACATACAATTTTTTATACTCTTCGTCTCTTTCGGCTGACTCCGCAATTCCCGGACAATCGACAAGAATGATTCCTCCAACGTTTGCCTCTTGTAACTCTCTCGTACAAGCCTCCACATCACTTACTGGACAAACATCTTGCCCAAAAATAGCATTTACAAAACTTGATTTCCCCGCACCTGTCTTACCGAAGACACCTATTTTAGGGACATAGGAAAAATCTTTCTCTAATATCCCTGCTAATTGAGCCACTTGATCCTCTGTCAAGGAAATACCTGCTTCTTTTAATTTCTCTACAAGCTCTTTAATTTCTTCATTTTTTTTCATGACAAATAAATTTAAGAATTTTCCCTACTCTTTTCGGATTTTCAGGTTTCTCCGCTGAGCAAACAATTTATTCTGATAAGCAAACAAAAAAGCGTGAACCGTTCGTTGTTTGCTTATTTTGGACTGTAGGCTCCGCCAAGAACCGAAAACGAAAAATAAGCACGAAACAATCCACGCCACATGACGTGAACCTCCCGCATCGCTTATTCTCTCGTTTGAAAAATTTGGCGGATTTTACAGTCCGAGAATAAGAGCGTTTAGCTCAATATTATATGTTAATATATTTTCTTTTCTATTAGTAATGATATAGCCTTCACGATTATAAACATCTTCGCGGTTATATGTATATCTAGTTCCATCTGGTTTAATAAATATTCCACCAGCTTCTTCAACTATAAGCCCTTCGGCTCCGAATATGTGGGCCTGAAGAACTATGTGGATACCCTGAAGTATTCCAAGTTCAACCTGTTCTACAAGGCTGCATGGAACACCCTGGTCTATACGGCCATCGTTGTGCCCCTGTCCCTGCTGATCTCCTTCTCCGTGGCAGTTATGATCCTGCCCTTCAAGAAGAAGACCCAGTCCGTTTTCAAGGCCATGTATTACCTGCCCGGCGTGGCATCCGGTGTTGCCCTGTCCGTGGTCTGGCTGTGGCTGTACGATTCCTCTCCCGACGGCCTGTTCAACCAGCTGCTGAACGGCGACCAGTACTACCTGCTGCTGGACTACGCTTCCTACATCGAAGCAAAGCTGCAGGCTAACAAGGACTACGCTGACCGCATGACCTTCGGCCGCAAGTGCCTGATGAATGT
>CALFTM010000092.1 GCA_937916355.1 uncultured Bacteroidales bacterium | reverse complement strand
ACGATATAAAAAGGAGTCTCAAACGCTGATTTTATGCGGTTGAGATTTCTTTTTTTCAATTTTTAAAATATAGTTATATTAGACTTGATAATTTTAATTATTATATGTAATTTTGTACCGTTTTTTTACAATTGTTAGTAATCTGTTTGATTGCGAAAAGGTAATTTTATAAATTTTTATATTAGAAAGCGAAATGAAGTTCTTTTTTAAGACTCTTGTACTGGTTTTATGGTTTTGTGCTAAAATCAGCAGTGTGAATTCTCAGGGTATATTAATATTTGAAATTTCAGATGTAAAGAATAAACCGGTTTCAGGTTTGTCTGTTGATGTCAAGAAGGATGGAGTATTGTATAAAAATTATCAGACGGATGCAAGTGGTCGTTTGGTAGATATGTCCATACCTGAGGGCGATTATACCTATTCATTTGACTTCGGTGATTGTAATACCGGTTCTTTTACGATAAGTAAGTCCGATTGGGTTTGGATTGATTTAGATTATCGAACAGTTACTATTACGTTCAAAGATGATGCAAGTACTCTTCTTGAGGGTAAAAAAGCTACTATTCATAAACTATCTGATGATGGGGAAAAGACATACGTCGGTGAAAAGTTTTCGGATGTCAATGGTGTAGCAACCTTCGTTTTGCCAAAGGGTAGATACACCTATACAACGTTTAGAGGAACAGAGACCATAGAGGTGAATGATGAGAATATTAATTCTTCAGTAATTGTTACGAGTGGAGAAATTACTCACCAGACTCACTTCTGTTTCGTTAAAAAGAGTGGAGAGAAGGTTGATGTATATGCGAAGGATATTTTGGTGACGCATATTGCACCGGATAGTTTATATCTGTTTGGTGCTGTTGATGCTCATAGTAATGTAGTTGCTCATGGTTACTACTTGTATAATACAACAGATAACTATGTTTCTTGTCCTGCCGGCACATACTCGTGTACGGTCGAAACTAAGGATTATGGAACAATTGTTGATACGTTTATTGTTGATGATAATGATGCCTTGGTGAAAAATATTGTCAACATTGTTTTGCCTGATTTGCCTGCGGTAGACGGCTCTCAAGAAGAAACCGAGGGAGAAGGAACCGGGGAAGAAGATGTCGAAGAAGAGATGGGTATTGAGGAAGAGAAGACTCCCGGTGCTCCTTATTCGATTAATGTAAAAGTTTTTATGAAATCGGATAGCATAACTCCTATCCCGGACGTGCTATGTAGTTTGTTGGATCCGATGAAGGGATTGGAGTCTAAGTATAATTTGACTGATGGCAGTGGTTGGGCAGGTTGGTTTGTTACACCCGATTATGCTTACGATGTTGTCGTTCTTAATGATACGGTTTATGGGGTCTCTGTTACCTCTGATACAACACTCTATTTCTATTTGGATGGAAGTGATTTTACAGAGGTTTATTTTGATTTCTTTTACGGAGAAGAGAAATTTGAACCAATTTCAATTTCTGAAGTTGTATTGTGGAACAATAAAGATGTTACAAGAAATTGGTCTTATTTCCCAACACCAATGCCTGATGGAACTTTCTCATTTGAAAAACCTGTATTGTGCCCTCGTGGTATTATAAATTTTACCTTCTATGTTTCAGAAAAAGGTCATAATCAGAGATATCGCGGGTTTTTCAAAGTGGCAGAAACTGACTCGTTGGTTCGTGTTCCTATAACGTTAACCCCTTATTACAATGTCGAGATTAATGTTTTGGATATAAATGGAATGATTTTTGAATCTCGTCAATACGTTCATGTTGAATCTGCTTCGTTTATGTCTGATATCACTACGGATAGTTTAGGAAAATATTCCGGTAGTTTCTTGCAAGATGACTATGTGTTTTCTGTTTTGGGAGACACTCAACGGGTAGAATTGAGATCGGATACAACGTTGACTTTTAGAGCAAAGGATCCTGTTACTCAGAAAGTTTTATTTCAATTTTTGCATGATGGAAAGTTGGTTTATCCTCAAATTATGAGCATGAATCTGTATGACAAGGATGGTAAACTTTATTCTAAAACGGTCTCTACTCATTATGATAATTATCAGGAAAATGGTGAGGCATGGGTCTTCTCAGAGCCGACAATTTGTGTGCCGGATGATTATACTGTTGAATATGTCCTGAAGGATTATGAGTATAATGGAACCTACTCTAATAAGTTTACGATTAAAACTCCTCTCAATCCCGATACAACAATATACATTGTGGTGCCGGTTAAGCGTTGCGTGACCATTACTATTAAAGATGCTAATTTGGATCTTGTTAATGGTGTGTTTGGTAATATTTATAAGTATGGTGAGGATGGAAATTTATTGCCTACAACTGATTATGATGAAGCTTCTCACTCTTCTTTGCGTACAAACTCTTCCGGAGAGATTAGGGATTATTTGGTTCCGGGGCGTTATCAAATTAGAATCTTGGATATTGTGCGCGACTTTATTGTGAAGGATTACGATCTTAGTTTTGATATTATTTCCGGCACTAAACTTTATGATGTTAAGTATGTCGTAATGTATGAAAAGAGTAAAAATCCGGGAGCAAATATTTTGTTGGATGTAAATAAAGATAGTGCGTTCTATAGTACCAATTATACGGATGATAATGGTGTCGTAGAGTTGTTCTGTGAGTCTGGTAATTATTCATATTACTTGCACTACGGTGAAAATAATAGAGATTCTTTTGTGATTTCAAACGATACCACAATCTATATCTATTTGGAAGATCCTGTCGCAATAGAGCGTTTAGATATTTTGGGGTGTGCTTGCATTTCTCATGGTGATAGTTTAACATTGATTCCGGATTTTTATCCGCAAAATTCTACTGTTAAAGATTTGGTTTGGTCCACTGATAACGAGATATTGGCGAGAGTTTCCAGTGATGGCGTTTTAATCGCTAATAAGGTCGTAACGGAAGGTTTCGTTAAAGTGACTGCGACAACTCAAGATGGTAGTGGTGTCGTTGCCGAAAAATTCTTCTATGTGGGTGGTGAAGAGTGTGGTGTCGCTCCTCAATTGACAATCGGAGCGGATGGACTAACCGAAATCCCGTTGACAACGGATAGCGTGCTATTGACCATTACTCTTCCGGCTGACGATAAATTTGATAGAGTCTTTGCTTACCAAGTATCTTCGGATACTATAAATTGGGAAACCATTGTCCCTTCAACAACAGAATTGTCAAAGAATATTTTTGCTCTTAATTTTAAGAAAGAGTCTTACTTCAGAGTTCTTTCGTCTGTTTCAGAAGCGGATTTGGCTGAATTTTTGAAAAATCAAGAGTCCGGTTGTGGAAGCAATCAAATTTCCAATATTGTTGCTTTGAGATTGAATTCATTACGTCCTGTTAATTGGCCCGATTCTATTTGTGCATTGGATGATGCCGTAACGTTGATTGCCGATAAAGAGAGTGTTGGAACAATTGCAGAGGGATATGCTTTGAGATGGTTTGTTAAGAAAGAGAGTGCAACTGAGTTTGAAGCGATTCCTGAGTTTGAGAACAAAGATACTCTTGTGTTGAAATTAGATGAAACCTCTGTAATTCGTATGGCAATCGAAAATGAATCGGTTGTTGTTAGCGAATTTAAACAATCTATTTTTGTTGAACCGGCTCTTTCATTTGCATTGAAATCAGATAAGGATACGGTCTGTTTCGGAGATAATGTCCAATTCTCTGCTGAAGTTCTTTCCGGTGCTATTGGTTCTTTCTTGTGGAATAATACTGAAACTTCTCCAGAATACATTGTAGAGGCTGATTCTATTGATTATATTTTGAAAGCAACTTCCATGTATGGGCATTGTCCGGCACAATTCGATACAATTCGTTTGGTTGTGGATTCTCCAATTGATATTACACTCCAATCTTCTAAATCTGTGATTTGTGAAAACGAAACCAATGAAGTTTCGTTGTATGTTGATTCAAAAGATATGTCGATTTCTTCTTTGACATGGAGTGATGGTTCAACCACAGATACGATAAAGGTTTTGCCAACGACATCAGCCGAATATTCATTGACGGCTCTTTCTAAATACAACAAATGTCCGTCTGTAACAAAAGAAATTTCGGTAGAGGTGAAAGAGTTGATGTCGATCTCTTTAGATGCTGATAAGTCGGCTATTTGCCAGACCGGCAATGATAGCATCACACTCTCTGTTAGTTCTACATCGGGTCTGCCAGAAACGTATGTTTGGTTTGATGGTGTGGAAACAGCAGATCCTGTCCGAAAAGTAAAATTGGATGCTTCAACCAATCTTTGGGCTGTTGCTAAAAATGGTGTATGTCAAGATTCTGAGGCTGATTCGTTCTTTGTTCAGGTGGCTAAACCGGCTGAAATAGAATTGAGTACATCGAATAAGATTTTTGAATATGGTACAGATATTGATTTAAGTGTTGATACATCTTCATTTGTTTATGGCCCATACTCTTGGATTTCTGTAGATGAGGAGGGTAATGAACAAATCCTTTCGATAACTGATGAGTTGCAATTTTCTGATATGCCTTCGTCAAGTGTTACTTATTATGTGAAGGCAGACAATGGTGCTTGTCCGATCATTACGAGTGGCTCGCTTGTTGCTAATTTGGTTGATAATATTGAGATTCCGACCGTCATAACTCCTCATACTGCAGATGGAATTAATGATGACTTTATGCCGGGGTATCGAACAATCATTTATAATCGTTATGGCGATGTTGTTAGCGACTCTGATAATGGTTGGGATGGTATGTTCCGCGGAGAATTGGCTGATCCGGGTGTTTATATCTACTCTTTAATCTTAAAAGATGGCAGAGAGGTGAAAGGAACAATTGAAGTGTTTAAGAAATAATTGACAATAATTAGAATAGATAATGATGAGAAGGTTAATATCCTTATTTTATGTTGCCGTCTGGGTGTTACCAATTTTGGGAGCACAAGTGGCAAATTTCGAGAATGACGAAAATGTTAAATCTAATCAGGTTTTATCTCGTTACAAGAATAATAGTGTTGTGTTTTTAAAAAATGATAGTTTCTTTATTGCCGAGTTGGATAGTCGTGGTAAAATCGTAAATGCTGCTTACACTACTGATTTTGATCGGATTCAACCTGAAGGTCAGTTTGCATATTCAGAAAAGAGCGGTGAGCTTTATTATGTTAATGGAGGAAAGTTGTTTAAAGCGAAACAACGCAAAAGTGGTAAGTGGGTGAATAGTGCTTATATCGAAGTGAAAGGTTCCGAAGTTAAACGTGATAAATATCCGGGTTCTGTTTTGGCTTATGCCAATTGGAGATATTTGCCGAAAGATTCTATCGTTATTGTAAATCCAACAATAAACAGTCAAGGTGATGTTCTTTACTTCTCTTCTAATATGGATAACGTGAAGAGCAGAGATATTTGGGAAATGTCTAAGGATCAAAATGGCGAGTGGGATAATCCGGTTCGTATGGATGCGAGTGTAAATACGGAGGATGCTGACGAAGATTTTCCATTTGTGAATGATGAAGGTATGTTGGTGTTTGCTTCCAATAGAGGAAATGCTTCTCAATCGGATTCTACTTATAGGTTGTTCTCTAAAAGTGAACCTGTCGATTATGAACAATACAATAAGGCTAAAGAAGAGAGACTGTTAGCAGCTTTGAAACGTGATTCTATCGAGATGCAAAAACGAATATTAGAAGAACAAAGATTGGCAGAGGAAAAGCGTGTGGCTGATTCGATTCTTATTGCCGGTTTGACCAACGGGAAGGAGGATTCCTCCGGTACGTTGATGGGTGACTCTTCGGTAGCAATGGCAGATACTGCGACTTCCGTACCGAATGTTAAGAAAAATACGCCCTCTGATCGTCCTGAGGTTTCTATTGCATCTGTGGATTCTGTAATTGCCATTGCGAAATCAAATCCGAATACTGTTGTTAAAATTTCTGATAACGTTTATGGTACTTTGGATAAACGTATTTTCTATTTTGATTATGACCAACAAATGGCAAATGGTACTTTTGAACGTGATATTTTAATCGTTCTTGACTTTATAAATGCTTTCCCTAATAGTGATTTCTTAATTGTGGGTCATACCGATGAACGTGGGTCTTTGGAGTACAATGAAGCTCTTTCGTTAAAACGGGCTCTATGGGTTATGTACCAATTGTTGCTGAAAGATGTTTCTCTTTATCGTTTGAAAGTTAAGGGAGAAGGTGAATCAATGCCTATCGTAAAGGATGCTAAAACCGAAGCTGAGCATCAAAAAAACCGTCGTGTGGAAATTTTAAAGTTGAACTAACACCAATTATAAGGAGAAATTAAAATGAATAGATTAAATAGGTATATTAAAAGAGTTATATTCACTATATCGTCCTTGTTGTTTTGTTGTACGTTGAGTGCTCAACAAGATTTGATGATGTCTCAACAACTGTTTTCTCGTATCAATGTTAACCCAGCAGGTACGGGTAATAATGATAAATTCGACCTCTTTGTCTTGGGGCGTTTCCAATGGGTTGGGGTTGATAATGGACCTAAAACCGGTTTGCTAAACTTTTCAGGTTATAGCGAAAAGTTGAAGTCGAGTCTTGGTTTATCTGTTTATCATGACCATTTAGGCATCGGACATAGCACAACCAATGCGCAAATTGTCTATTCTTATCACTTGGATTTGAGCGAAAAGTATATTTTGTCTATGGGTATTTCCGGAGGTGTGAATTTTGGTTATTTCAATCCTGCCAGCAATACTATGCGTGATGACGTTGAGTATGGAATGGAAACTTATGTTCAAGATAAAACCACAGAGATTACTCCGGATATTAATTTGGGTTTTGAGCTTACTTCCAAAATTTGGATGGTTGGTATCTCTTGTACACACTTGTTGAACGACTCTTCTACGACTTTTAAGTCGGGTCGTCACTTCTATTTGTATGGTCGTGCTTTACTTCCTATTTCGTCTCATTTCGATATTGCTCCGGCTCTCTCTTATATGCATAAGGGGAAAATCAATAATATCGAGGTTAACGCAATGTTGTTTTACAATAAATTTATTTGGGGTGGCGTAACATGGAAACCCGATTTATCTAACCCTGCTAAGATGTCTTTGTTGGCTTTCACAGCTGGATTTGAGTGGAACAAATATAGAATTGGTTATACTTATAATATGAATTTAGGTAGATGCAATAATTTGCCGTCTAATACGCATGACATCTTGTTGTCTATGCAGTTCTAATATTCATGAATTTTTTAAGTTATTTGGGTAAAGACGGTCAGAGTACCGTCTTTACTATTTTTTTATTTTCGTGGTAATTTGATATGTATCATAATTCTGATTATATCCATTTATTTAGCGTTAAAAGCTTTTGGAGTAATA
>CALFTM010000091.1 GCA_937916355.1 uncultured Bacteroidales bacterium | reverse complement strand
AATTGTTGCAAGGCAGAAAAGTGGAAGTGTTTGTTTTATTCTGCATTTTCAGTTAGTAATTTCCTTTTTTTACGATAATATTTGTATTTTTGGAAGAGTTAATCGCTTAAATCATGGAAAACATAGAGAACGTTTGGAATCCCAATATAATCGAATCAAAAAAATTATATGAATCTTTTTTGATTGAATTTCCTTTGGAAAGATTAAAGAATCTCACAATAGAGGAATATACAAACTTGAATAAAAGTGACTCTTTCTGTTATTGGGTAGAAACCAAACTACGAAAGCTTGGCTCTATTCAAGGTTCAACTTCTTATAAGTTTGGTATATATGAGTTTAATAAAAAACCAAGAGAAGATTCAGGATATAGTCATGATGAAAAATATGCATGGTGTTCAAAATATGGCAGTGATTCTAAGTCGGCATACGAGTCTATTTTGTCTAATTTGGTGAAAATTGCTGAATGTGCGCAAGTAGGAGATTTTGAAGCTGTTGACAGCATAGATATGAGCAATATGTTTAAATGGAAAATTGCTTTTTTATATTCAGATTATAAATTGCTTAATGTGTTTTCGGAAGATGGAATTAGGTATCTTTCTAAAAAGTTTGGGATGGAAAACACAGAAAAAGCGACGTTCTCTCAAATGTATAAATACTTATTAGCACAAAAAAAAGAAGAGGAAGATGTTTTTGAATATTCGGCAAAGATTTGGAATGAATGGGTTACTTATAAGACGGAAGTAGAAAGTAACAAAAAATGGTATCCAGACGATTCAGATTACAATCCAAATATAACAAAAGAGCAATGGAAAGAATTGATTTTAGATAAAGACGTTTTTTCAGAGAATGCGTTGATAACCTTTGCTTGTATTTCAAAAACCTCCAAGCCAACGTGTGCGGATATGGCAAATGAGTTTGGACGTTCTGTTGGTTTTTATAATACGAATGTATTCAATACAGGACGAAAGGTTTGTAAAAAGACAAATTGTCCATTAGATACAAGAGAAAATGGAGATGTCAGATATTGGTCTGTTTGTTGTAAGGGAAGAGATTTGTCAAATGGAAGATTCGAATACAAAATTCGTCCTGAACTTGAAGAGGCTTTCGACGAAACTGGTGTTTTAGAAGATTTAGAAGTGTATGAAAAAGATTCAAAAAATAATATGAAATATGATAAAGAACCAAGCGGGCTCGTAAATAAATTCACAACCCTGCTCAAATCCACTCGTAACCTTATCCTCACCGGTGCACCCGGTACAGGGAAAACCTATCTTGCCAAACAAATTGCGGCGGCTATGGGGTGCACAGAAAATGAAATTGGCTTTGTGCAGTTCCATCCATCTTACGATTATACCGATTTTGTGGAGGGGCTGAGACCCGTGTCGAAAGATAATTGCGATAACATCGGCTTTGAAAGAAAAGATGGGGTGTTTAAGGAGTTTTGTAAAAGGGCGTTAGATATAAAACCACAGAATAAAAAACAACTTCCTCTAACCTCAGCAAATGGAATATCTTTTAACGATGTGTATGATAGTTTACTGAACGATGTGAAAAGAGGTGTCATAACTACTTATGATAGAAAATCTAAACCAGGTAAGTTATCTTATGATGGTAGTAGGATTCGTTATGAAAATGATAAAACAGAGTCTGAAGACAATATGAAGTTGATGTATGATTATTATGTTGAAAATCAAATTTGGGATTTGTCAGAATACGAAAAGGAAGATTTTTGGAAATTAATATCACAACTGACACAAGGGAGAACTAAAACGTTAGATTATGTAGAATATAGTTGGACTCTACAACAATTATTAAATCGAGCTAAAGCATTTTTAAATAAAGAGATTGTTGTAGATGCCCCAATTGCTTCTGATGAAGTTGAAATAAATGAAGAAACAAAACCGTTCGTCTTCATCATAGACGAAATCAACAGGGGTGAAATATCCAAAATTTTCGGAGAATTGTTCTTCTCCATAGACCCGGGTTATCGTGGAGAAAAAGGGTGCGTGAAGACGCAGTACCAAAATTTGGTGGAAGAGGGGGATTTGTTTGGCGATGGTTTCTTCGTTCCGGAAAATGTCTATATCATCGGAACAATGAACGATATAGACCGCAGTGTAGAGAGTATGGACTTTGCTTTCCGTCGCCGCTTCGCCTTTGCGGAGGTTAAGGCGGAAGATAATGTGGGTATGCTCGATGCCTTGGAGGAGTTGGGTTTGAAAGATGATGCAATTAACACAATGATGAGCCTAAATAAGACTATTTCAGAGATTGACGGACTCTCTCCTGCCTATCATATAGGGGCAAGCTACTTTCTGAAACTGAAAGAGTATGACGGAGATTGGGAGGCTCTTTGGAACTATCACCTTGAAGGGCTTTTGCGTGAGTATCTGCGCGGAATGCCAAA
>CALFTM010000090.1 GCA_937916355.1 uncultured Bacteroidales bacterium | reverse complement strand
GAGGAGATTGACATGCAGTACAACGGACACTTCACGTTGATTCGACAATAAAAAACCGAAAAAACGGTCTATTTAAAAAATATTATATATATTTGTGGGGTTTTTAACTTCGGTTAGAAGCCTCACAAATTTTGTAATAGGCTATATAATAGGGAGTAACAAAGATTTTAATTGGTTATGAGAATTGAAAATATGTTAAAAAAATTATTACTGGCAGGAGGAGCATTGTTGTTCTCTTCTGGTATTTGGGCGCAAAACGAGATGGTTCTTGTTTCAGGAACGGATTTCTCTTGTAGCGGACAAGAAAAGGAAACCTACAAAGGCTTGTCTGATGTAGATGGATTCTTAGGTTTTTTAAGACCTTCGATGTCTTCATCATTAAAATTAACACCTGATGCAGCCATGGATGCAGAGGATCAGTCTTCTACATTTGTAGATGGAGAATACTATGCGATTACAAACAACCCTTGTAAATTGGACTCATTCCGCTTATATGATTCGGAAGAGGCATATTGGGGAATGCTTTTGCCTAAAAGTAGTTCTCAGCAAACAGTGTTGTCTTACTCTGTTTTAGGTCTCAAGCCAGGAAATAATTTTCAAGTTCAAGTTGAATATTGTTATGTTCCGGGTTATAGCATGAAGTGGAAGTATGGTTTCCCCGGAGTGCAAAACAACAATGGAACGCTCAACTATGGTGGACTGGACTCAAAAATCAAGTTTGTGGTGAACCCTGATGCGAATAACATAACGAATGGACAGGATGTCGGGTTTTCCACTGCTCAAAAAGAACAAAATGATTGTGTTGTCCAGACACTCACTGCAGCTTCAACAAATTGTGGTGCAATACAAGCAGATGGGAAATTGAGCCTTTATGTTAATGCCACCCAACAAACTGCTGCCGTTATGATTAAAAACATAAAGGTTTTTGCACAATTGAAGCCTGAAATATATAGTGTTGATGGAGATGTTATATGTGCAGGAGAAATTGCCAATTTAAAACTAAAGGCAACTTACCATGGTGCAAAGTATCAGTGGTATGAAGATGGAGTTGCGATCCCTGGCGCAACAGAACCAAATTATTCCTTTGAAACAGCCCCTCAACCAAGTTCTCACAAATACGAGTTGAAAGTTACTTGTGTTAAGGATCCTACTTCTGGCAAAACAGAGTATGTGACATTTACCTCCAATACAATTGATTTAGAAACGGAGAAATGTTGTGAGGTTATTATAGATGGAGTTTCTGTGCCAGCTTCTCGTAAAATCGTGTTCAAGGAGGATTTTGGAGAATTCGATTTGTCAGACAAGTCTGGTAAAACGTATAAGGTGTGGGACTATTCTGACATTGCGAACCCTAAACAAATAACGAAAACCACCACTTCCCCATTTAGATATGCCTTAGATGAAGCACCTTTGGGCTGTACATTTCAGGGGGCTTCAGGAAAAGAAATCGTTGATGGAGAGTATACTGTGGCGGGAGTTCTTACAGGTTACAACCCAGATCCTATTACAGGTCTTACAGGAGCGAAAATGGGTTGGGCAGGTCGAATAGGAGGAAAAAAGACTCCTTTAGATCCTGAGTACGACCATTCAGGAGACCTTGCAGGTTGTGCGTTGTTTATTAACTGTAAACCCAATACTCAAGGGCAAAATATATACGAAAGGGAAATTTTAAATCTTTGTCAGAATAGACAGTTGTTTTTTGAATGTTATTTCACCGTATTTACAAATGGTGCGAATGGTCCTTATAATCCAGTGGATATCACATTAAAAATGACAGAGATTGGAAATGTGACAAACTCTGTATCGGTTCGAGGCACAGCCACAACTGAAGAAGCGGGAGGAACAGGCACATGGGTGAAATTGAGTGGCCAAATTTTCCTTGCGAAAAATGATGCGATATTACTGGAGGTCATCAACAATCAGAATACAGACCAAAACGGTAATGACCTTGTGTTGGATGACATCATCATTAAAGCATGTGCTGCACCTTCTTTGCAGGCATATTTTGACATAAATACTTTTGAAACTGATACTACAACTTGTGATGGCAAGGACATTGTGGTTTATGCAAAACCGTCAGAAATGTTGTCCAACTATTTCGGAGGAGTAGACAAAACCAGATTTTTGTACCAATACTCTTTAACTCCTGATGTTAAAACTTCGTGGAAGAATTGTGGTGATGCCACTGAGGAACAGTCAAAAAAAGTTTCTGGAAGTTCTATCTTCTCTGAGGTGAAGGATGGTGATGTAATTTACTTCAGAGTTATTGCGGGTTCAGATTATACTTTGGGCAATACAAAAGAAAGTGATTTTAACGCAGATGACCCTTGCGCAAGTTATACGATTTCTGAGGCTATCCCTTGCGAAATAAAATGCCCAACTTGTACAGAACCAAAAGATCCTGAAATTTCTGCAACGGCAACGAACGGAACTGTAACAGAAAAAGGTGAAAAATTCGGAAATGAAGTTGCAAAGCATACTACGATTCGATTGTGCGAAGATGGCGAAGTAACGCTTTCTTCTAACGACATAGCAGGAACTGATCTCGACGGAAAACCTTATATTGATTATACTGTCACATGGTATCAATCAAAGGTTGGTGGAACTAAGTTAGGTTCTACAACAGGAACAAAGGCAGAAGATCTTATCGTGAAGTATGAGGAAGTTACAGAAGATGGAACAATGATAATACTCAATGCACATGATAATTTCGAGAGCCTTAGTACGCCGAAAACTGACAATTGCGACAAGAACGACACCGTGATTGTCATCGCCAATCCAAAACCAGTCGTGCCAGAAATTGTGATCCCGGCCTTCTGCGAGGGCTTGGCGAGCAAGTCTGATGAAGTTACTG
>CALFTM010000089.1 GCA_937916355.1 uncultured Bacteroidales bacterium | reverse complement strand
CGAGACAGCGAGACACTTCGAGACAGTGGGACAGTTCAGATGAGCCATTCTTCTGTGACCGGAGTGAGGTCGAAGTCGTTTATCAAGTTGTGGATCTCTGGCAAGTATTCGCTTGAGAACCATTTTTCTAGTAGGATTTCAATGTCATTGCTGTCGTTGAGCTGTACTTTTCGTGGTGTGCCTGGTATGAGTTCTCCGTTCTGTTTCCATTGAATCAGGAGGTCGGCGATGTCGATATGGGCTTTTCGCTGTTCTTCTGTGGCGTATCGCTGGAGGATGTCGCTGACTGTGATGTCTATTTCTGCGGAGGAGAGTTTCTTTTTCCATTCTTCGTAGCCGTCAATGTCTGGGAATGCGATGGTCTTGCGTCCTGCGAGGACGGAGAGTTTCTCTTGGGAGAGCTGGGATTTACCTCCGGTGGCTAGCCATAGGTATTGTGGCATGAGTCCTGAGCAGATGATTGCTGTCTTTTCTGATTCGACAAGGGCTATGGGTTTGTCGGGGTGTTGCGGGAGGAGGTGTTCTCCGAAGAGGCATTGGGTGAGCTGCCAGGATTCATCGAGGGTGCCGGATTTTTTCAGAAGGCTGTGGACCCAGTTGATTTTGAATTTGGCGTCAGGGTCTTTGACTCGTTTGCCTGTGGCTGGGTTGTATTTCATTATTTTTCCGGTGCGGCAGTTTCCGTTGATGTCTACTTGGAAGTAGATGACGTCACGTGCTTTGGTTACTCCGAGGTTGTATTGCAGGATGAGTGTTGTGATCTGCTGCTGGGGGAATAGGGTTCGGAGGAAGGTTGTGAAGTCGCTTGGGTACTGGGGTTTGATGGATCTGTGCATTAGGTCGATGGGGATCAGGCAGAGCGGTTGGGATGGCCGATCGGGTCGGCCATAACTTTGTGGTGAGTTCCGTGCATGGTATTCTTTCCAGTCTACTTCTCGCCAGTCTTTTTCTTTGAGTTCGGGGTGGTCTCGGAAGAAGGCTGATGGTGTGTAGTGGTAGCCGCAGGAGGATTCGTGGTTGCATCTGCCTACGTTGTCGGCGAGATAGTTGCCAGCTTCGTCGATGTAGCGGACGAAGCTGTTTCTATCTCCACAGTTGGGACAGTGGTGTCGTGATCGTTTGCCTGAGTATTTTTCTAGGCTATATTGATGGGGTGTCATTGGCTTTTCTTAGTATGCGTTCTACTTTTGATTTGGTTATTCCGAGTTCGCTGGCGATTTCTCGGATGGATTTGCCTTCTTTTCTGAGTTCTGTGACGTTGATGGCAAGTTGGGCGTTGGCTGCGTTGTCTTCGTCTTCTTTGAGGTGTTCTTTTTCTTGTGCGTATCCGATGTGCTCGAAGTGTAGGAATCCTCGGTCAGATACGATTTCGTAGATAAGTACGTTGTCGGAGTCGTATCTGTATTCTCCGGCTCTGACCTTTACTTGTTTGACGTAGCGTAGGCAGTTGTCTTTGTAGCTTTTGCCGATGGCGAAGACGCTGTCAAAGAAGTTGTAGAGTTTCTTGCTTCCGGCCAGGTCGTTCTGGGTGATGGGGTTGGCAAGGTTTCTCTTGGGGGTGTGGGCGATGATGAGGATGGAGAAGTTGTGTTTCTTCTTGAGCTGCATGAGTTTCATCATGAAGATACCTGCTGCTTCGCCTTTGTCGGAGGCGTTGCAGAGGTATGTGAGGTTGTCAATGATGATGACGTTGGAGTTGGTTACGATGGCTGCATCTTCGATGTTTTTGATGATGGTGTCTTCGTAGTTGTCCATGCTGATTGCTTCGGGATCGATTTCTGCTCTGATGAGTCCGTCAGGAAAGATGTGTCGGATGTTGTTTTCTACGTCGTAGTATCTTAGCTGGAACTGTTTGTCGGAGAGCTCGCAGTCCATGTAGAGGACGTTTTGTTGTCTTGCTATGGCGTCTGCCATTTGGACTGCGTAGATGGATTTTCCGAGGTTGGAGTCGGCGAAGAGGCAGCATACTTCTCCTTCGTACCATAGGCCGTGGTAGAGGTCGCGGGGGTTGGGTCTGCGTGCGGCTTCTACGATGGTGGCGTTGGCTTTTTTGAGTCGGAGCATTCCTACGGTCTGGGTGGAGATCGAGGATTCGATTTCTGCGGAGATTGCTTCAACGGGATTGAGTATCTGTTCTGACATATCGTTCTTCTATTTTGGTCATTACGTAGTTGTCGCGGAGGATGTTTTCGATGTCCTGACGACGGTAGTAGATTTTCCTTCCGAGTCTTGTGTGCGGGATGGTTCCGTTGCTGCGGAGGGTCTGGAGTGTGCGGGGACTGATGTGCAGGAGCTGCATGATGTCCTGGCCGTCGAGGAGTTCCTCGAGGTTGATGGTGGGTTTATTGTCCATTGTTGTTCCTCCTTCCGAATAGTTCGATTGCGTGGTCTACGTCAACGATGATCTTGCGGCCGTTCTGGGTGACTGCTTCTTTGATGACGTGGTCTTTGTAGTGTTGGGCTGTTGCGTGTGAGCAGCCGAAGAGTTCTTCTATGCCTTTGATTCCATAGACGTAGCGTTTTGCTGATGAGGTGGTGCGCTTGGTGGCGTTTTGTCCTGCTGCTGTTTCAAGGATTTCGTGCATCAGGAGTTTGAGGTCGCCTATGGTCATTGCGCCGATAGGCATTGTGTCGTCGAATCCGATCATGGTTTTGTTGTGTTTGAGGATTGTGACCAGCTTGAGTGGTGGTAAGCATTCTTGCTGGTCGGGCGACTTCCGTACAGGTGATACCACTTCGCCTGTTCGTATCGTACTGGCAAAGTAAGGTAGAGTCTATGGGGATTCATACCATCAGCACCATTGGTGGTGTTCCAATGGTGCTGATGGGCGTGTGTGTAAATTGTTGATTTTGAGGAGGGTTATTTTCCGTAGCGGATTGCTTTGTCGAAATAGAACTCTTTGTTCAGCTGCTGGGCGACTTTGGCAAGGTCTCCTGCTGAAAGGGTCTTGCCTTGATCAGATGTCAACATACCGTCAATCTTCTTCCAATCTTTCTTGTTGAGTGGGAGGAAGAAACGATGTTCATAGCAGTACATGACGAATGCACGGTTGGATACGAGAAGGTGTCCTTTGTCATCAATCTGAAGATCCTTTTTAGCTTGAGCAAGTTCTGGAATGGTGCTTAATGGTGCGATGATCTTCTTTGAGTCTGCTACGTCCATGAAATTATGAGCCATGGTCTGAGTCCAATCCATCGCTTCTACCAGTGAGTCTATCGTAATTGTCTCGACAAGTTTAACCCCGCATTGACTTTGGTAGTCGAATACGGGGGTTCTTATGTCATTTTCATAGAGGCAGCCTTGGATGATGTTGCCGAGGCGTTCAAGTGCAAGGCCGATGGTGCGTATGTCATGGAAGCTCTTTTTGTCCCATTTCCTGTTGTAGTCTCCCAGAGGGATTTTCATATAGCCTACTGCTTCGAGCATGGAGTGTGCTTTCTGAAGGCAGTTCATGATGCAGGCGAAGAAGGCATTTATCTCCTGGGAGTTCTGGTCTGCCCTTTCAGAGCAATGGTAATATGCAGCTGGTAGGCGGACATCCATGAGCATACGACAGATGTATCTTCTCAGACTGATAGTGTCCGTTCTGTAGTTGTGGATGGTAGTGTAGATTTCCTCTCTGAGTTCCTTCCAGCTGTGATATGTTTCGATGGCCGGGTTCTCTTGGTATGTAACGATGTACCTCGTGGCCTCAGATTGGGTTAATGTGATGGAATCCAATGAGTTATTGCCGTTAGCGACTGCCATACACCGGAGCAGGGAGAGGGCAGCCTCCCCCGCGAACGTTTGTATGTATTCGTTCACGTACGACATTTTTAGTGATGTTGATGGATTTTCTCATTCGAAGTTTTGGATTCACGATCCAGGTCAAATATAGGAATTAATGTTGGACTGCAGAAGGGATTTTGAAGAAAAAATTTGTCAACTTTTCAACAATCGCAATTGGAGCAATGCTGGTGGCATTTTTTGAATTTGGTCAACATGTTGACCGATTTCAGGGGATAAGATTTCCGCAGCGGTGTTGCGGAAATTCGTAAACGCCGTTTACGATATCCTGAGAGA